>NZ_JBVCWP010000014.1:0-35443 GCF_057460485.1 Boseongicola sp. | reverse complement strand
TGATCTTTCAGGAACCGATGGCCAGCTTCGCGCCCGTGATTTCCATCGGCAAGCAGATGGTCGAACAGCTTCAGCTTCACTCCAACATGACCAAAGCCGAAGCCAAAGCCCACTCGATCACCATGCTCGACCGCGTCGGAATCTCGGACCCGGCCAAGCGCATTGATCAGTACGCCTTCGAGCTGTCCGGCGGCATGCGACAGCGCGCGATGATCGCGATGGCCCTCAGCACCAAACCGAAGCTCCTGATCGCAGACGAACCGACAACTGCGCTTGATGTGACGATACAGGCGCAGGTGATTGACCTGATGAAGGACCTCGTCGAGGAATTCCACATGGGTATCCTTTTCATCACCCATGATCTCGGTGTCGTCGCCCAAACCGCCGACAAAGTGAACGTCATGTATCTTGGCCGGATGATCGAAGAAGGTCCGGTGCGCGACGTCATTCGCACCGCAAAACACCCCTACACGCAGGGCCTTTTGAACGCGCTGCCGAAACTCAACGATCTGGACTCGCCCCTTGAGCCTGTTCCCGGCGATATCCCATCCCCGCTCGAACGCCCGTCAGGCTGCGTCTTTCACACCCGCTGCTCGCAGATTGTCGGGCCACAATGCTCGTCTCGCCAGCCTCGTGATGTGAACGTCGATCCTACCCATCGCGTTGCCTGCCACATCTACTCGGAGGCTGCAGAATGAGCGATATCCTGATCAAGGCGAACGGCCTCTCTGTCGGCTTCCAGATCGGCAATTCGATCTTCAAACGGCAGGTGTTAAAGGCTGTCGACAACGTGACGCTTGAAATTGAAAAGGGGTCATTTTTCGGGCTGGTTGGGGAAAGCGGATCTGGAAAGACCACGCTTGGCCGCGCCCTCCTCAAGGCTGTGCCTATCACCGGGGGAGGAGCACACTACTCCGATGGAGAAGTTGCCTATGATCTTGAAGATATTTCGAAAGAAAACCTCAAAGATTACCGCAAACGCGCGCAGCTGATTTTTCAGGACCCCTATGCGGCCCTCTCACCAAGGATGACCGTGCGCGATATCATTGCCGAGCCGCTCGAAGTCATGGGTCTGACCAAGACCCGGGTCGAAACCGACGAACGCGTGCGCGAAATTGCCGCGAAATGCCGCCTTAACCTCGAACACTTGCGCCGCTTTCCGCACGCGTTCTCCGGCGGTCAGCGCCAGCGCATTTCCATCGCGCGTGCGCTTGTGTCCGCGCCGAAATTCGTCGTTGCCGATGAGAGCGTCGCCGCGCTGGATGTCTCCATTCAGGCGGACGTTCTGAACTTGCTGAAGGCTATTCAGGCCGACATGGGGCTGACGTTTATGTTCATTAGCCACGACCTCAGCGTTGTCGCACATACTTGCGATCATGTTGCGGTGATGTATCTTGGGCGCCTTGTGGAAACCGCGCCGACGCGCCAGCTTTTTGCGTCACCCAAGCATCCCTACACCAAGGCGTTGTTCTCGGCGATCCCGTCGCTTGACCCCGACGATCGCGGCATTGCTCAAAAGCTTGAAGGTGAAATCCCGTCGCCCACCAATCAACCTTCGGGGTGCAAATTCCACACCCGCTGTCCAAACGCGATTGACGTCTGCAAAACGATCGAGCCGCAACTTGAAACAGCAGATAGGGGTCATCAGGTCTCGTGCCATCGTTGGAAAGAATTGTTGGATCTGGTTCCCGCTTAACAACGTCTTGGTGAGGAAAATCTACAAAATAGAGGTTTCGAATTTCCAAACCCATCGCGCGGGCGTGGTAAAGCCCGCCCCCCGAACGCCCGAAGCGGCGTTATACTGACAGAGTATTTTCCTGTGGTTTCAGCGTGTTAACCACCGCCTGCTGCGCCTTTGTGCGCAGATGGTGAAGACACAGACGTGCACCTTAGATTTTAAACAGATTTCCGCGCTCTCAAAGCCGCCGAGATCGTTCCATCGTCCAGATAATCCAATTCGCCTCCAATCGGCACACCTTGCGCCAAGGTCGTGACCCGCACCCCGCCTTCAAGCTGTTCTGCGATGTAATGCGCCGTCGTCTGGCCATCCACCGTTGCGTTCAGCGCAAGAATAACCTCATGAATTTCCTCGGACTTCACACGATCCACAAGCTTAGGAATGCGCAACTCGTCCGGCCCGATCGCGTCCAGCGCGCTCAGCGTTCCGCCCAGCACGTGATACCTGCCCCGGAACACGCCCGACCGCTCCATCGCCCAAAGATCGGCGACATCTTCAACAATGCACAACTCGCCAGTCGCGCGCTTTTCGCTTTTACAGATCTCACAGATATCCGATGTGCCGATATTTCCGCAGTTGAGACATTCCTGCGCCGTATCCGCCACTTGCCGCATTGCGTCTGCCAATGGACTCAACAAAACCCCGCGCTTTTTGATCAGATGCAAAACAGCACGTCGCGCAGACCGAGGCCCAAGCCCCGGCAATCGCGCCATCATCTCGATCAGCGCCTCAAGTTCTTTGGGTGCGTCTGACAGCGTCCCTGTCCCGACTTAGAACGGCAGTTTCATGTCGGCTGGCAATCCAAGGCCTTCGGTCATTTTTTGCATCTCTTCCTGGCTTTTATCCGATGCTTTGGACTGCGCATCTTTAATCGCCGCAAGGATCAGATCTTCCACGACTTCTTTCTCATCCGCATTAAAGATCGACGGATCAATATCCAGCGCGGTCAATTCGCCCTTGGCTGTGGCCGTGGCCTTAACCAATCCTGCACCGCTTTCGCCGACTACGGTCACACGGTTCAGCTCGTCTTGCATCTCCGCCATTTTTGTCTGCATATCCTGTGCAGCTTTCATCATCTTGCCCATATCGGCCAGACCGCCCAAACCCTTCAACATCTCGAAACTCCTATTCGTCCTCAAAAGGATCCCATTCATCTTCGACCTCGGCCAACGCCTCATGCGCGACCTCGCTCGAAATCTCTTCTGGTGTGCGTATAACTCCAAGTTTTGCCTTGGGAAAAGCGGCAAAAACGGCGCTGACCAACGGGTTCACCCGTGCTTCGTCCGCCAGGGCCTTTCGTTTGGCGTCGCGGGTTTCCACAATTGTGGGTGTGCCACCTGTTGTCACAATGGTGACTGTCCACCGCACGCCGGTCCATGCCTGAAGCCTGCTGCCGAGCCGCTGCGACAAATCCGATGCGGCATTCGGCGAAGGCTCGAATTCAATCCGTCCGGGCTGATAGTTAACCAAACGCACGCCGCCTTCGATCTCGACCAGCAGCTTTACGTCGCGGTTGGTGCGCACAAGATCAACGACGTGCTGAAACGTCGGGAAGCGTGCCAAAGCATTGTCCGTACCAAGCGCCACGGCGGCCTGCGCGCCAGAGGCCGAAACGCCGCCGCCGGACTGCATCGAAACGCCGCGATTCGCCACTGCATTTGTCCCACCAGAGGTCCCACCTGCGCCTCCGCTGCCAGACGGGGCAGGGGGCACGGGTGTGTCTTTCAATTTGGCGACCAAATCGCCGGGTGTTGGCAGTTCAGCCACATGCGTCATGCGGATAACGGCCATCTCTGCGGCCATCATCGCATTCGGAGATAACGCAACTTCTTCTAAGGATTTCAAGGACATTTGCCACATCCGCGCCAGAACAGGCATGGACAAACGGCCCGCCATATCCCGCCCGCGTGCGCGCTCGTCCGGGCCGACCGTTGGGTCGTCTGCGGCCTCGGGCGTGATGCGGATAACACTAATCCAATGGGTAATTTCGGCCAGATCACGCAACACTGCCATCGGGTCTGCGCCGTCGGCGTACTGCGAAGAAAGCTCGGTTAAAGCCCCGGCCGCATCACCGGCCATCACCATATCGAACAGGTCCAAAACCCGCCCCCGGTCGGCAAGTCCGAGCATCGCCCGTACCTGTTCGGCCGTCGTTTCGCCCGCACCATGACTGATTGCCTGATCCAACAAAGACTGTGCATCCCGCGCGGAACCTTCCGCCGCCCGTGTGATCAAAGCCAGCGCATCATCCGAGATCTCGGCCCCCTCGGCCACGGCGATCTTGCGCAGCAATGCGATCATCACTTCGGGTTCAATTCGTCGAAGATCGAACCGCTGGCACCGCGACAGAACTGTCACGGGAACCTTGCGGATTTCGGTTGTGGCAAAGATGAACTTCACATGCGCAGGCGGTTCTTCCAGCGTCTTCAACAGCGCATTGAACGCGCTGGTCGACAGCATGTGAACCTCGTCGATAATATAGATCTTATAGCGTGCAGAAGCGGCGCGATACGCAACGGAATCAATGATTTCGCGGATATCGCCGACACCTGTGCGGCTGGCCGCATCCATCTCCAGTACGTCGACATGACGCCCTTGGGCGATCGAAACGCAATGCTCGCATTTCCCACAAGGGTCCGTTGTCGGACCACTTTTTCCGTCTGGCCCGATGCAATTCATGCCCTTGGCGATGATCCGCGCCGTCGTGGTTTTACCGGTCCCGCGAATGCCGGTCATGATGAAGGCTTGCGCGATGCGATCCGCCTCGAACGCGTTCTTCAGCGTCCGGACCATCGCATCCTGACCAACAAGATCGGCAAATGTCTCGGGCCGGTATTTCCGGGCCAGAACCTGATAGCCACTGGTGTTGGAGTCGCTCATAAATACCCCGGTTGGATTCGCATTGCGCGAGGTTAGACCGGCACGTCTGAGGCGTCCACCAGAAGCCGACCAATCAGGACGACAGATAGCTCCAAATCTGGTCTTTCAGATGCGCGCGCTGTTTGCGCAGGTCCGTTTCGGCCATTCCGTCTATCGGCTCAACGTTCGTCTCCGCCCGGTGAATGGTGCGATTTAGCTCATGATAGCTGTCGAACATCTGCGCGAAATGCGCGTCAGATTGTTTCAATTCGCTCATCTTGGCGACGTGTTCGGGAAATTCTTCGGCAAGTTCGTGGGGCGTGTGAGACATATAATGGTCCTCCTTTTATGGGTTTGGACCAACCATATCCCTGACTTCGACCAAGTGCTTTGACACGGGTCAACCCCTGCAAGTTTTCTCAAACGCGCCCTCTCGGTGGATTGCCGCTTCAGGGTGGCATCCAGGTCCGCGGAAATCTTGCATCGGCCCCCTCTCTCCGGCATCCTTGCGCAACTTGCGCGGATTGCGGACGGCGAGACATTGACAGGGGCCTATCTCGATCCCAACAAAAAGCCGGTAGCTGCGCGAAATATCGTTCGGCTGATCCCGTACTTTCCGGATAAGCTTGGTCATGCGAAGGGTCTGGTTGCGGCGGGCGCGGACCATGATCGCCCCGACGACGCTGGCATTACACTGGTGCAGATTGCAGGCTGGGACCCGGACCCGAAGGGATGGGGTATTTCTTGTCTGTGAAACCTGATCTGTGTCCCGGGAACAATTACGGAGGAACCTTGTTGTCAACGATCATTCCTGCCTCGGCGAATGCGCCGTATCGTTCTCCGCGTGATCATATCTGCTGCCTTGAACTCGCTTTGAAAATGGGTGTGGCCTTGCCGCGTTGTGCTGTCGAGCTTGCCGGTGATCCTAATGTCACGGCATTCCTTGCAGCCTGGAGCGAGGCACATCCGGGGCAGGTGCTGGAGACTGGTGTTGCCTGACTGGTCCGTAAGCGAACTCCCCTTGGGCAACGGGTGGCTGGGGATCGCGCCGATCCCCGGCCGCACAGCTGCCTATCTTTCCGATCTGGCCACTTTACTACGTTGGGAGCCGACTTTGGTGCTGACGATGACAACCCATCGTGAAATGGCGCGGGTTGGGGCGACGGACATCGGCGCCGACCTTAAGGCAGCTGGTGTCGCGTGGCGGCATCTGCCAATTGCTGATTTTGGCGCGCCCGATGATCAAACTGCGGCGCTTTGGCCTGAGCTGTCCGCGCTTGCTCACGACGAGCTTGCTCAGGGAGGGCGCGTATTGGCGCATTGTTTTGGGGGCTGTGGTCGCTCCGGCATGGTTCTGATGCGGTTGATGGTCGAAGCGGGTGAAGACGCGGATCCCGCGCTGGCCCGCCTCAGGGATGTGCGCAGTTGCGCGGTCGAGGCCAAAGAGCAGCGCATATGGGCGGCCGCCCCAATGTTTGAGCGCTTGGGGTTGGGCCAGTGAGCGATCCCGGCGACGGCAACCGGCTTTTGTTGGCGGGCCTTATGGCGCTTTGGGTCATGGCCTTCGGCTATGCTTTTGTGGCCGCCGAAGGGGCAGGTGCGGGGGTGAGCCGGAACGCCCTGATCGAGGCGTTCCGGGTTTACGCAGGCTGGCAAGCCATCGCCGGAACTCTTGCTTTGGCTATTGCCGGTGTCGGCTGGCGCTGGCCCAGGGGCACTTCAGTTCGGCGGCTTAGCCTTGTGCCCATCGCGCTGGCCGCTCTGCAAGTTGCGGCGTTTGTGGGACTGCGCGCGGTCGACAGAATCTAGCGTTTGCTGCGTTCATGCCGTTTGCGCGCCGTGACGCTGCGCACCATTTTACCAAAGCTTTTGTCGCGCGCGCGCGCGCCGGCAAGCGTTTCTGAGTTGCGCATCTCTTCCGCCTTCAACTTACGCCAGCGTTTCACGCGATCCGCGTCAAGGTCGCCCGCTTGCAGGGCGCCTTGGATAGAACAGCCCGGTTCGGTCTCGTGTGCACAGTCGGAAAACCGACACGATTCCGCCAGCGTTTCGATGTCTTCAAAGACAACCGCAATTCCGTCCGAAACATCCGTCAGGGCCAGCGACCGCATTCCGGGCGTGTCAATAATCCACCCCCCAGCGGTCGTGCGCACAAGCGCACGGGACGTGGTCGTATGGCGCCCTTTTGCATCATCTTCGCGAATGTCCTGCGTGAATGCCTCGTCTCCGGTCAGGGCATTGCGTAATGTCGTCTTGCCAACACCCGACGAGCCGACCAATGCCAGTGTCTCGCCGTTGCTGCACCAAGACGTTAGGCGATCCACATCTTCCGCATCTGTGGCGTCGATGGCGATTGCGGTAAGCAATGGGGACAAGCGTTGCGCGTCCTTCACATATCGGGCGGGATCTTCGTCCATGTCCGCCTTCGTCAAAATTACCAAAGGCAAACATCCCGCGTCGGCGGCGATCACCAGGTAGCGCTCCAGGCGGGCCAGATTAAAATCGGCGTTGCAAGACGATACGATGCCAAGTGTCGCGACATTGGCCGCCAGCAACTGAGGGCGCGCGTCGTTTCCTGCACCGCCTCGTTTCAACAAACTTTGCCGCTCAAGAACGCGGGCGACGTGCCCGTCCTCGGCCAGCACCCAATCGCCCGGAGCCAGCTGTCCGGTCTTGTCAGGGGTCGACAGGGAATGTGTGCCATGGGGCGAGAAAGCCTCGACGCGATCACGGTGAACGGACGAAATGCGCATAGGAGAGGCCCCTTCAGGAATGTCCTGACGGGCAAAGAACGCAGACCAACCAAGGTCAGCAAGTGAATTTGGTGTCATTTGGGATAACCCTTGAAAGCAATAGGAAAGGGCACGCTGCCGGGACGTGCGAAACCATCATTGGGCCGTTTCAGAATTCAAACATTCTGGGCCCGGAGGGAAACTTGGGTGACCATGAAACCTCCGATCGCTTTTAGTTGGGTGAGAGGCTGAACACGACCCAAACGGGGCTCGTTGCGGCTGCTTCCTTCCGGATCTGACCGGGTTGGCGAGGCGCTTGCCCGCGCCAACCTCTCACCCCACGATCTAATAGCGCGCGCCGAGATTCGCAAGTCTGGCGAGACCTGCATGCGTTTTGGCACGTTTAGCGATATATCTGGCACGATTAGCGATATATCGCGCGATCTGCGAGTGATCAGGCGGTCTAAACCGCCTAAATCCATGTGGGCAGGACCGCAGGGAGACGCGCAGATGGCCTAGAAGACCGAAAATATCGCCAGGGTTGGTCCACAAGAAGAGGTGATTTGCGTCAGGTTGGCTGTCGCTCTGCCCAGCCTGCGAAGAGTTTCTCGAGCGCGACGACGACGTAGTACAAAACGATGCCGAGGAACGCTAAGGCGATCAGCACGGCAAACATCAATGGGTAATCTGCATTGGTTTTGCCGCTGTCGAAAAGGGCCCCAAGACCGCGTCCATGGGGGCTGACGATCTCCATCAGGTTGGTGCCGATAAAGGCCAGCGTCACCGCAACTTTCAACGGTGCAGCGGGGCCTTCAAATTTCCAGTCGAGCGCAAAAGGCACTTTTTCCTGGGCGGAGGCCAGAGTGGCAGCAAATATGCCGGCACTGGCCAGAATGGCGCGGGTGAATATGGACAGCGCTGCGGAAGGCAGCACCCTGCTTTGCCCGTTTTTCGGCAATACCGAAGCGACTGCATGAGATTTAAGCGGTCAGCGGGGCCAGTTCATTTTGTGGGTTTTGGCTTCGGGGAGCGCGCAATTTTACAGGCGCGCTCCATCTGATCAGAGGTTCAGGCGGAATAAGGCGAACCCATCTGCACCGTCACCAGCAGGTGAAACATCGACGCTTTTCAGATCATCGACGTAGTCGGCAGCCTTCGGGCCTGTCTCAAACAAAACGGACGTGTCGGCCAGAGGTGAAAACGTCCAGTTTGCATCCGCGCTGGGCTGTATGGTGCCCTGGTCGACGATGTAACGAACGATGACGTCGCGGTTGGTATCGGGCGCCTCAAATATGACCGTGGAGCCATCGGCACCCGGGAACGATCCGCCGCCGCTGGCCCGATAATTGTTGGTCGCCACGACAAATTCCATATCATCGGCAACTGGTTCGCCGTCGTAAGAAAGGTTCTTGATCCGGTTGGCGTCAGGGTTCAGGCTCTCGCCCTTTGGTCCGAATTTAGACGGCTGGCTAAGGTCGATCTGGTAGGTCACGCCATCCATCACATCGAAATTGTAGGACGGGAAAGATGGGTTCAAGAGGGCGGTGTCGTTGGTCCCCGGCTCGACCTGATTGAACATGCCCGCCGACCGTTCAAGCCAGTTGCGGACATCTGCCCCAGTGATCCGCACCGCGCGCACCGTGTTGGGATAAAGATACAAATCCGCGACATTCTTGATTGCAACATCGCCTGCGGGAACATCGGTGTAATATTCTGGACCACCACGGCCACCTGCTTTGAATGGGGCCGCCGCAGACAGGATCGGAAGGCCCTCGTGTTCGGTACCTTTCATCATTTCTTCAATGTACCATGTCTGCGCAATAGACACGATCTGCACAGACGGATCATCCGCCACCAAAGCAAAGTAGCTGTGCAATGGCGCTGCTGTTTTGCCGACCGCGCGACGGATATAGGCGAGCGTTTCGAGATGGGTTGCTTCGGTCGCGGCAAGAACGGCTTCGTCGCTTTCGACAAGTGCCGTGACCGAGCGATCCTCGTTGCGCTTCGAGATGGGCCGGGTTTCGACAGTCGTGTTCACCACGCGCCATTCGCCGGCTTCGCGTTCCAGCATCAGGTCGATCACCCCAAGGTGCGACCCCCAAAACCCGCCCATGGTTGCGGGTTTACCGTGGATCAGACCCTTTTCAGCATCAACCGCAGTGTAGTCGGCATAGGTGGGTGAGGGAAACACAAGATGGCTGTGGCCGGTGACCAAAGCGTCGATGCCGTCGATGGCCGCCAAAGGTACGCTGGCGTTCTCCATGCCCTCGGTTTCCTCGGCGGAACCAATCCCCGAGTGGCTAAGGGCGATGATAATATCAGCGCCTTGTTCACGCATTTGGGGCACATAGGCGCGCGCGGTCTCCAGAATATCTCGCGTGGTCACCTTTCCTTCAAGGTGTTTGCGATCCCAGTTCATGATCTGCGGAGGCACAAATCCGATAATGCCGACCTTGATCGAATGGGTTTCGCCGGCGCCGTCGGTTAGCATTCGGTCAAGAATGACATACCGCTGGATCAAGGTGACGTCTTTGGTTGGATTGCGGCCTTCAGTTGTAACGACGTTCGCCGATACAATCGGAAAATCCGCGCCTGCAAGGGATTTCATCAAAAAGTCGAGGCCATAGTTGAACTCGTGGTTCCCAAGCGTCGACACATCGAACCCTACAGCATTCATTGCTGCAATGACGGGATGCAAGTCGCCGTCTTTCATGCCGCGTTCGTAGGCGATGTAATCTCCCATCGGATTGCCCTGAAGGAAGTCACCGTTGTCGAGAAGAAGTGTATTGGTCGCCTCGGCCCTCACGTCGGCAATATGGGCGGCCGTGCGGGCAAGGCCTACAGTGTCGACCTCGCGGTCGCTGTAATAATCATAGGGCCAGACATGCACATGGAGGTCGGTGGTTTCCATGATCCGCAAGTGCGCCTGACCCGCGGCGGCGCGGGCCGAAAAGGGGTGGATTGCGATCATTGTTGCGCCCGCGGTTGTGGAAAGGAAAGTTCTTCGGCTCATTGCCGGTCCTTCGAAAAGTGACATTTCGGGCTCCCTGTTTTTTATGTGATCTTGCAAGGGGATCATGAAAGCCGCGGGGCGCATACCTCAAAATGAGGTGGCCAACGCCAAGTCGACCGAATTATTCTGCAACCCACTGTTTTGCGGGAGGTTTCGACATTTGCCAATTCCGAGATCGCATGGCACATCGGCTGGAAGATCAGGGGATGAAAGATGAAGCATGCAGAATCAGTAACTTTCGGTGGTTCAGGACTGGACCGAGCGGCGCATCTGCGGGGATCAGCGGATGAGCAGGCAAAACTTATTGCCCAAGCGAATGCCGGTGTTCTGGCAATCTGGCGCGGCAAACCGCTTCTGGACCTAGAACGACGCGTGCCTGTCTGGTTGACCCCCGACCATCCTGTATTTGCCTCTGCCGACGAAGCCGCCATTTTCCTAGGACTTGATGACGGCTATCCTCGGTTTGCTCGCGATATTTCGGGATGGGATCCCGACGAGGTTTCCGACACCGTTGGGGCGTTCCACGATCCCTCCGAACAGCTCCATCCGGCCATTCCAGCTACACAGGCGTTTTGCGAGCTGCGCGCAAATATGACCGTACTTTCGGCACGAGATGCTGAATTGGTGGCCGCGTCCAAGGCCGTTCTCAGCTGGCATGAAATACACGGGTTTTGCGCACGATGCGGGGCGAAAAGTGTCATTTCCCAAGCGGGCTGGCAGCGCGATTGTCCCCAGTGCAACGCGCATCATTTCCCGCGGACTGACCCCGTCGTCATTATGCTGATCCTGCATGGGAACTCGGTTCTGATGGGCCGCTCTCCTGGATGGCCCGAGGGCATGTATTCGCTTCTCGCTGGTTTTGTCGAAGCGGGCGAAACCATTGAGGGGGCCGTGCGGCGTGAAACCTTTGAGGAATCCGGGATCAAAGTGGGGGAGGTCAATTATCTGTCGTCCCAGCCCTGGCCGTTCCCGTCTTCGCTTATGTTTGGGTGTCACGGGGTGGCTTTGACGCGGGACATCACTGTCGACCCAGTCGAGTTGGAAGACGCTTTGTGGGTGACTCGCGAAGAGATGGCTTTGTCGCTGACCGAGGACAATCCAGTCATAAAACCAGCGCGAAAAGGGTCGATTGCCCGTTTCCTGATCGAAAATTGGCTTGCCGATACGCTGGATTGACGTCAGAGACCGGGCATGAAGCTGTCTAGTCAAAAAACTGTTGATGCCCCTATATCTGATGTCTTTGCAGCGATTTCGGACTTTGATGAATTTGAAGCGATGTTGTCGGACCGCGGCACGAAGATTGAGCGTTGCGGAGATATTGCGCCGCCTTCGGTCGGGGCAGAGTGGACCGCCCGCTTCAAATGGCACGACCGCCCATACGATGTGCGTGCAGAGCTGATCTCGGTAGACCCGGGTCAGGGCTATGCGATTGAAAGCAAAGGCAACGGCCTCGTTTGTATGGCGGTGGTTGATTTGCAGGCCATGTCGACATCGCAAACGCGCCTATTCGTCTCGTTTGACTTTATGGCAATGACGTTCGCCTCGAAACTGCTTTTGCAGACGCTTCGATTGACCGGGTCATCGCTTAACCGACGGCTCGACAAGCATGTGGCGGCCTACACTTCCAAGATAACGCGCCCCGCCTAACTCCCAAGTTGGGCGTGGACCTCGTCCAGATCGATCTGGCCTTTGGGTAGTTTGTTTGCCGGCATTTCTGTCGAAAAAAAACGACAGTATGCGGGTGTAGGGATGGCGCGCACAAGTAAAGGCGAGACTTTTATGTTGCTGAACGTTGTCCGTGATACGGTTTTTGCTGTCCTCCAAGCGCCGGGGAAGCCCATTATTTTGGGCAGCCTTGTTGTGTGCAGGGCCAATTGCGCCACTCTTCCCACCCAACCGAAAACCCCAAGGGTTCTTCAATGGCGCGGCTTGGGCTACACCTCTGAAAACCACGCAATAGGCAAGGAAAGACACAGGATGGTGACGATTGCCTTTATCCTTTTGTGTCACAAGGACCGCGACGCGATAACGCCGCAGGCCGAACGCCTCACTTCGGTTGGTGATAAGGTGGCGACACATTTCTATTTGCTGTCTGGCGATTGCATGCGGATCAAAAGTGCGGATTATATTCATGATTACCTCGACGCGCGTGACGTAGATGGCATTGAAATATTTGACGTTTTTGAAGACGGTTGGGTTAAAACGGGCTTTTGCGACGAGCGATTGGTCTATCGCCATCTTTTTAATGAACGTAGTCAGCCCAAGGGTTGCTATGCCTCTAGGAAGGTGCAGCAAACCTTGAGTTGGAAGCGGAGTATTCCGTCCCAATTGCCCGTGAGGATCGGCTCGCTGTGGTGGTGTTTCAGGCGCCAGTGCGTTGAGGCGATCTTGGAGTTTATTGACCAGGGGAAAGACATTGAATGGTTCTTCGGCGCGACCTGGTTACCGGACGAGACGTTTTTTCAGGCGCTGGCACGCCATTTTATTCCGGAGGTGGAAAGTGATTGCCGCACACCGACGATCACCTGCAAGGACATACGCGCCGCGTTGGCCTGGCACGCGAGAGGACGACAGCCACGAATTTCGAGGCTTTGCCGCCAATTCCCCGCAATGATCTGGCCCGCGAGATTGAGGCGAAACGCGATCAGCAGTTCCCCAAATTCTATCGTATCCGCAAGAATGTTGCGCCTGAGGACAGTGCGGATCCCCTTGCCAAGCTTTTAGGGATCGAACAGGAAAAAGCGCTTGAGATTGCCCGAAACATTATCTTTTTCTGACTGAGGAAAGCCATGACCTACGTTTATGACGACACTAATATCTTCGCGATGATCCTGCGAGGAGATATCCCGAATTCTACAGTGACCGAAACTGATTACAGCCTGGCCTTTCGTGATATCAACCCACAGTCGCCGGTGCATATCTTACTGATTCCAAAAGGGAAGTACGTCACAATCGACGATTTTGCTGCGAACGCGGGTCTTGAAGAAGTCGCGGACTTCTGGCGGACATTCGCCGCAATTATCGACGGCGAAGGGCTTCAGCAGAAAGGGTTTCGGGTTATTTCAAACGCCGGGGAGCACGGTCTGCAAGAGGTGCCGCATTTTCATCTGCATATTCTTGGTGGCAAGGCTTTGGGGCCGATCCTTGCGCAGTAGTGTGCTGAGGTAAGCGACCACTGACTTTTGGGCTGGCAGTCAAAACACCGCTTGCGCGCCCAAATTGACAGTTTCCTTGCCCGCGACCACGTCAGCGTAGAAATCAAATAGCCTGTCCTCGCCGAATTCCGGCGTGGCATCGGTGTCGTAAAGGCCTGTGTTCTTGTCAAAGACCAGCATCGATTCTGTGGCATAGTAACGACCGATTTGTGCGAGGTCCGCTTTGACGCCCAGGTCAGACTTCATCCGGCTGGCAAGGCGTAGTCCCCCCGCGATCACATCCAACATTGCGACGGGGACTTTGCGGTATTTCTCGGGTTGTCCGGTTAATCTGAAGATCTCGCGGCCCATTTCAAGCGGGGTCAGCGCGGGGCCGGGCCCACCGATGGGAAGGATACGGTTCCTGCGATCCGGGGCGTCAATGCAGCCAGCGATGAACGTTCCGAGATCACGGTCGCTGATCGGTTTACACGCGGTCAACTGCCCGTCGCCAAACATCAGATAAGGCTTGCCTGCGGTGACACGCGCGATCTGACCCGAAAGCGATTTGAAGAATGCAGTGGGTCGTACGATGGTCCAATTCAGCCCCGAGGCCACCAGTTTCTCTTCAAATGCTAATTTGGCGTGTTGGAAGGCGAGAAGTGGCTTTTGCACGCAAATCGCCGACAGCAGAATGAAATGCCCCACGCCTGACGCCTTGGCCCGTTCCAACAAGGCGACGTTGGCGTCGTGGTCAATCGCCCAGGCGTCCGCAGGCGCGCCGGTGCGCGAAGCGATGCACGAGACAAGGACGTCATAGGTCTCGCCCGCAAAACCGTAGTCACGAAGTGCTGCAGTGTCGGTGATGTTGGCAAAATGCAGGCGTGCGCCGGGCGCGACAGGGTCTTCGTTTTCTGGCCGCACAATACAGGTGACGTGATGGCCGGCGGCAATTAAAGCCGTCGTTGTGGCGCGCCCGGCAGTACCGGTCGCGCCGACGACAAGGACGCGGCGGGGCAAGTTGCCGTGTGAACTGGGAGGCGGTTGGTGTGGCATCAGTCTTTATATCGGCTAAAATTCGTTAGGGGTTTGTCTGGAGCATATAGGAAGGTGGCTTGATGGTTAACGGCCTTTGCCTGGCACTCAACCATCGTTAAGGGAGGGTCTTAATCACCACTGCTGTGCGACGGGCCTTGCTCGCAGGGGCGGCATGGCTAAGATACCCGTCTAGACCTTCAAGCGCGAGACTTTTTCAATGTCCAATACCCCCGAAGCCAATGTGGGCAATCCGCCCCCTGAAACCGAAACGGTGACAAGCGCCCGTATCGCCTGTGATGGGGGCGAGGGGGCGTTGGGACATCCGCGTGTCTGGCTTCAGATCGACCCCAAAACTGGTTGGGTTGAATGTGGGTACTGCGATAAGCGATTTGTGCAAGACGAAGGCACTTAGCCGCCGCCGTCCATTTTCCATGACATCCCTGGCGGCATACGCTTGACTTCCCAGCTTCGGACCGGAAGTCTGTTTTGTTGTTACACATATCAGGGAGACATTCATATGGCAGTTCGCCACCTACTTATTGCAGCCTCCGGGCTGGCGCTTGTCGCTGGTTCGGTTTCGGCTGAAACACTCCGTTGGGCGCGCGCGGGCGACGCGTTGACGCTTGATCCGCACGCTCAAAACGAGGGACCAACCTCGGCACTTGCACACCAGATCATGGAACCGCTCGTCATGCGCGACATGACAGGTGCAATGGTGCCGGCACTTGCTACGGATTGGGGTCCGTCGGTTGATGACCCGAATATCTGGGTTTTCAACCTGCGCGAGGGCGTGACGTTCCACGATGGCGCCGCGTTTGATAGCGAAGACGTGAAGTTCAGCCTGGATCGGGCAATGACACCAGATTCTGACTATAAAGAGCTTTTGGCGTCGGTCGTCGAAGTGCGGGCGCCTTCGGCTTATGTTGTAGAGATCGTGACCGATGGTCCGAATCCAATTATGCCAAATAACCTGACCAATATGTTCATGATGGACAAAGACTGGGCCGAGGCGAACAACGCTGCAAAGGTTCAGGATTATGAAGGCGGTGAAGATACGTTTGCGGCGAAGAATGCAAACGGCACCGGCCCATACAAGCTGATCAGCCGCGAACCCGATGTCCGCACGGTTCTCGAAATTAACGAGAATTACTGGGGAACGGGCGAATTTCCGATGGAAATAACCCGGATCGAATATACGCCGATCCAGAACGCGGCGACCCGCGTTGCGGCGTTGTTGTCAGGCGAAGTAGACTTTGTGCAAGACGTACCTGTGCAAGACCTTGAGCGCGTGGCGAGCACAGATGGTCTGGAAGTGCGGACAGCACCACAGAACCGCGTGATCTTCTTTGGCATGAACATGGGCGACGCGGACCTGGCCAACGACAGTGTCGAAGGCAAGAACCCACTTGCGGATGTCCGCGTGCGGACAGCAATGAACATCGCGATTAACCGCGATGCGATCAAACAGGTCGTTATGCGGGATCAATCGCAGCCGGCGGGTATGATCTCACCGCCATTCGTCAATGGTTGGACGGCTGAGCTTGATGCTTCCGTTACCGACATCGAGCGCGCAAAAGCACTTATGGGCGAGGCCGGATATGGCGATGGGTTCAGCATTCAGCTGGATTGCCCGAACGACCGCTATATCAATGACGAAGCGATCTGTCAGGCGTCGGTTGGCATGCTTGCGCAAATCGGCGTGACGGTGAACCTTGATGCCAAACCAAAGGCTCAGCACTTCCCACTGATCAACAACCTTGAAACCGACTTCTACATGTTGGGCTGGGGTGTTCCGACCTACGATTCCGAGTACATCTTCAACTTCCTCGCGCACACCAAAGGCGAGAAGTACGGCTCATGGAACGGAACACGCTATTCCAACCCTGAGTTGGATGCGCAGATCGTTGCATTGGCATCGGAGACTGACCTCGACAAGCGGAATGGCATGATCGCGGATATCTGGTCCGTTGTGCAGGAACAGCAGCTCTACATTCCGATCCACCATCAGGTTCTGAACTGGGGCATGTCTGACAATGTCAGCACGATTGTTGCGCCCGATGACACGGCGAAATTCAAGTACTTCACCTTGAACTAACAGCTTTCCGGGTGGGCACATCTTGATATGTGGCCGCCCGGTTTTCCACTGAAAAACACTTCTTTCCAGGTGGTTGGCGGCTTTCGGTGTATGTCTCTTTGTAAGACACAAGATAGTCGAATGAGAGAAGGAGAATTTGGGGGATTTTTCTGGAAGCGCCGGTCATCATCGGCGCGCTACCAGTCTGGTGTGTGTGCTCATGCTTGAGCGATCTTCAGTGATAAGCCTCTCAGCATTAAATTTGCATGTTTTGACCTTGGGGACCTCGGCCTCTTGGACGGTGCTTTCGAGCGCGGGTCCGACATAGTCACCCGAACCGCAGGTGTGATACGTCAGGCGCCTGGCGCTTTCTTTTGTGTTTTGGAAGATGAACGCTTTTCGGGTTTCGTGCGGTCACAGTTTCTGACGCGCGATAGCGACCTGCTGGCGGACCGATATGCGCAGGAAAATTCAATGTTTGCCGGCATCGTTGAGCGTGGCGCAGGTGTGCGGATTGCTGACCTAAGTGAGCTTCCCGAGTTTGAAGCCGCATTCGAGCGTCCGTGCTGCCATTTAAATGCGTGCTCGACGAACCTGTATTTGGCCCCGCGCGCGGCTAATTGGTGCGCTGATCGTGGTGAGCAGCGTACCTCGCAAATGGGCCGAGATTGAGTGCCTGGAATTGAAGGATCAGGCCCATCTTCTGTCGCGGCACTTGAAACACTAAAACCTATCCAGCAAGAGCCAACCGTCGTCTCTCAAGGCCCGCAGTTCCGGAACTAGGCAACCCGTCCTCACATTTCCTTGAGTTCCCTGTTGATCTGCCCGCCTTCGGAGTAGGACAGGACGTCACATGCGGTCACACGAACCGCAGTTCCATGGGAGAAAACGTATGACACGACTACTCACAACGGCCGCCGCCCTTGCTTTGGTGGCGACGCAAGTATCTGCGGCTGAGTTCCGCTGGGCCGGAAAGACCGATCCACAAACAATGGACCCGCACGCCGTAAGCTCCGCCCCCGTGTTGGGCTTCTTGAACAACGTTTATGACGGGCTGGTGCGCATGTCGAAAGACATGACGCTTGAGCCGTCGCTTGCCACGGCGTGGGAGCCGATAGGTGAGGGCGAAGGCTGGCGATTTACACTCCGTGAAGGGGTCACATTCCATGACGGGTCAGCCTTTGATGCCGAAGATGTCATGTTCTCCTATGAGCGGGCTTCGAGCGAGTCTGCTGATGTGCGCAGCTGGTTTTCGTCCGTGACGGGCGTCACAGTTGTCGATGATTTCACGGTTGAGATGTACACATCTGCACCGAACCCGCTGTTTCCTGCATCCATCGCCAACTGGATGATGATGGACAAGGGCTGGAGTGAAGCGAACAATGCCGCGCGTCCGGACAAGGAGGCCGGAAACTTTGCCACTCTGAACGTGAATGGCACCGGTGCTTTCAAAATTCAGGGCCGCCAACCGGGCCTGTCGACGACTTTGGTGCCGCACGAAGCTTTCTGGGATGAGGTCGAGCACAACATCACGTTAGCGACGTTCACACCGATCCAGAATTCGGCGACTGCCGTTGCGGCTTTATTGTCGGGGGACGTCGATTTTATTGAACCTGTGCCAATCCAGGATGCCGCGCGTTTAGAGTCTAGTGATGGAATCACCATTATTCGCGGGATTGAAACACGGGTTCTGATGCTTGGGTTTGCACATGGTGCAGACACGCTGAAGTACGGTGCAAGCGCGGGTGATGCGAACCCGTTCCAGGATGTTCGTGTGCGCGAGGCGGTGGCCAAGGCAATCAACGTCGACGCCATCCTGCAAACGATCTGGCGCGGCAACGCGGCCGCGGCAAGCCAGCTGGTTACACCAGCCATGAGCGGTTATTCGACAGCCAACGACGCGCGTCCGGCATTTGATGTTGAAGGTGCTAAGGCGCTTCTGGCGGATGCGGGATATGCAGACGGATTTGGCTTCGGCCTAAAATGTCCGAACGACCGGTATCCAAATGACGAGTCTGTCTGTCAGGCAATCACGTCAATGCTGGCGCAGATTGGTATTTCGGTCGAGTTGGATGCGATGCCGGTCTCCAACTATTGGCCAGAGCTGCGCGAAGACAACTTCGATATGTACCTTCTGGGCTGGTCGCCTGGTGGTTCGATGGACCATGAGCATCCGCTTCGCTTCCTTGCCTCCACGCCGAATTCTGAAAAGCGTCTGGGGTCATGGAACTTTGGCGACTATTCCAATGCGCGGCTTGATGAGTTGTTGCCGATGATCCAGGCCGAACTTGATCCGGCAGCACGTCAGGCGATGATTGATGAAGTCGTGGGCCTTTATCAGTCCGAGCATGCCTATGTGCCGCTTTATGTGCAGCCATTGGTTTGGGGCACGCGGGACAATATCGAAATGACACAACGCCCGGATAACTTCTTTATCCTGCGCTGGGTGACAGTCAACTAAGGGGCAGGCAAAAAAGGGGCGGGGGACGCTGTCCCCGCGCACGCCTGAGATATTTCTGAAAGAGTGAAGGGCTCCCTTGGTTGGGGGCCCTTTTTTATTGCAAGGCACGAGCCTAGCGGCGTTTTGGATCCGCGGGATAGACGCCGAGGATTTTGATCTCGGAGGTGAAATACTCAAGCTCGGCCAAGGCCAATTGCACGTTCTTGTCGTCGGGGTGACCTTCGACGTCGGCGTAAAACTGTGTGGCCGAGAACGAGCCGTCGACCATGTAGCTTTCCAACTTAGTCATGTTGACGCTGTTTGTCGCGAAACCTCCCATTGCTTTGTAGAGCGCCGCAGGAATGTTACGAACACGGAAGACGAAGGTCGTCGTCATAGTGTCGCCGCGACGGGAGAGGTCCGGTGTTTTCGACATCACGAGGAAGCGTGTCGTGTTGTGGTCTTCGTCTTCGATATGACGGGCGAGCACCTCAAGGCCGTAGACATCTGCGGCCAGTTCCGACGCAAGGGCAGCCACAGTCTTATCGCCGGCTTCCGCGACATCGCGTGCAGCGCGGGCATTGTCGGTGCTAACAGCCCCGCGCACTTTGTTGGCTTGCAGCCAGCGCGTGCATTGGGGCAGCAGAACAAGATGTGAATAGGCGGTTTTGATGTCGCTGACTTTTGCGCCAGGGACGCCGAGTACGTTGATATGTACGCGCACGAATGCTTCGTCAACGATGTGAAGGCCGCTGGCAGGCAACAACCGATGAATGTCGGCCACACGTCCGTAGGTGGTGTTTTCGACCGGCAGCATGGCAAGCTCGGCCGCGCCCGAATTCACCGCCTCGATCACGTCTTCGAAGGTGCGGCAGGGCATCGGTTCGTGTTCGGGACGCGTCTCGACGCAAGCCTGATGGGAATAGGCGCCGGGCTCTCCCTGGAATGCAATACGTGCGCTCATCTCGTGGTTTATCCGACCCGTTGTGACAAAAAGGCTTTTCGCCGCAGGTGTTATCGCTTGAAGCCTAACATGGGAAGCGGATAGATAACTGCTAAACTCTGAGAGAACGGGACGCGACATGTTCGACACGATGACATTGACTAAAGCGATAGGCGGCCTGTGCGGCACTTTCCTAGTCTTCCTGCTTGGCGGCTTTGCGGCGGAATTTATCTATCACCCGAGCCATGGCGATGACCACCATCAGGCCTACACCATCGAGATCGAAAGTGATGCGCCTGCGGAAGAGGTCATTGAGATTGCTTTTGCCGATGTCTTCGCTGCTTCCGATGCTGGCGCGGGCGAGCGGCTTTGGCGTCAGTGTCAGGCGTGCCACAAGTTGGAATCGGGTGCGAACGGCACTGGTCCCTATCTTGCCAACGTTGTCGGTCGCGATATCGGAACAGCGCAGGGCTATGCGTATTCGACCGCGATGGCCGAGTTTGCGGGCGACTGGACACCTGAGGCGCTGAATGAATTTCTGACATCGCCGTCTGACTATATCGACGGCACGAAGATGAGCTACCGTGGCATGGCCGATATCGAAGATCGCGCGAACTTGATCGCGTATCTCGAAGGTGCTGGCGGATAACCTTTTTATCACGTTTTTGGTACTATGGGGTCGGTCGCTGTTGCGTCTGGCCCTTTTGCTGCGCACGGTGTCTTCACCAAATATTCAGTGCTCAGGCCTTGAAAATTAGACAAATGAAAAATTAGCTACATTTCTGAATGTACGCCCGGATCTATCGGGTTGGACCGAGATGGAGGACACGACCGATGACGCGACGCCGCCCCCGCGCCCTAGCTATTTCTGCCAGCCGTGAAACAGACAGATCAGTTTTGAAATGGGTTGGCCTTGCCGGACTGGTTGCAGGTTCGATACTTGCGACTGTGTCGCTGGCGCGCGCTGAGGGACACGAAGAGGTGACGGTCACCCACGCATTCTCGAATTTCGGATCGTTGAAATACGGTCCCGATTTTCCACATTTGAACTACGTGAACCCAGATGCGCCCAAGGGCGGCGAGATCAGCACTTGGGCGCAGGGTAACTTCGACAGCTTCAACAACTACACCCGCAAAGGGGTGCCGGGCTCCGGTATGGCTTTGTTGTTCGAGAACGTCTTGGTCTCGACGGCTGACGATGCATATGGCACTTATTGCTATCTGTGCACCACGATGGAATTCCCCGAGAGCAAGGATTGGGTGATCTTCAATTTGCGCGAAGACGTCACTTTCGCGGATGGAACGCCTGCAACGGCCGAGGACGCGAAGTTTACCTTTGATTTGTTCATGGAGCAGGGCCTGCCCGAGTACGTGAATGTTGTGAAGGGTTTTGTTAGCTCGGTCGAACTTTTGGACACCTACCGCATCAAATATAATTTTGCCGAAAAAGCGCCTCGGCGCGAAGTTATTGGCTTTGCCGGGGGCATTCCGGTGTTCTCGAAGGCGTGGTTTGAAGAAAGCGGCGCGCGCATTGATGAAAGCACGCTAGAGCCGTTTCTTGGCACAGGGCCATATGTTCTTGAAAGCTTCGATGTGGGAAGGCAGATCATCTACGCCCGCAACCCAAACTTTTGGGGCGCGGACAATCCGTTCAACGTTGGTCAGAATAATTTTGACCGCGTCCGCTATGAGTATTTCGCCGACAGCTCAGCGGCGCTGGAGGCCTTTAAGGCCGGGGAATATACGTTCCGTATCGAAAATTCCTCGAAGGATTGGGCGACCGGGTACGATTTTCCGGGCGTGGCCAATGGCTCGATCGTCAAAGCGGAGTTGCCGAACGGGAACATCGGGACGGCGCAATCCTTTATCTTCAACCTGCGCCGCCCGGAATGGCAGGACCCACGGACCCGCGAAGCGGTTCGCTTGATGTTCAACTTTGAATTCTCAAATGAATCTCTGTTTTTCGGACTGTACGAGCGGGTGAATTCCTTCTGGGAGAACTCCGAGCTTGAAGCAACGGGCACGCCAAGCGCCGAAGAGATCGCAATTTTGCAACCGTTGGTAAATGAGGGTCTGTTGGATGCGTCGATCCTTTCGCAAGAAGCAGTTATGGCGCCCACAAGTGGCCCGCGCAACTTTGACCGGCGCAACTTGCGTCGTGCGGCAGGCTTGCTGGATGAGGCAGGCTGGATCACCGGAGATGACGGCATACGGCGCAAGGATGGGCAGGTACTGGACCTTGTCCTGTTGTCGTTCAGCCCGGCGTTTGACCGGATCATCAACCCTTACATCGAGAACTTAAAGCGACTGGGAATTGATGCAGTGCTGGAGCGCGTCGACATCAGCCAGTATATCGACCGTCGCAGGACGTCGGATTATGATTTGGTAAATCACACGTTTTCCATGGGCTTTGAGCCGGGATTTGGTTTGCGCCAGTGGTATGGCTCGGAGACAGCCGAGGACAGCTCACGCAATCTGATGGGCCTACAAAACGAGGCCGTCGACCGGCTTTTGGAAGTGGTGATTGCAGCCAAGACGCAGGAGGAGTTGACCACGGCAACCCACGCTCTTGATCGCACGTTGCGGGCCGAAGCGTTTTGGGTTCAGCAGTGGTTTAAGCCTGAATATTGGACCGCCTACTACAACATGTTCAAACATCCGGAAGACATTCCTCCGTTCGGTCTTGGCCAGTTTAGCTGGTGGTGGCATGACGCCGACGCCGAGGCTCTCCTGCGCGAGCAGGGCGCCCTTTAAGGGACGGCGGGGCCATGGGCGCATATATTCTCCGACGGCTTTTGCTGATCATTCCGACGCTGTTCGGGATCATGGTTATCAATTTCACACTGACACAGTTTGTGCCCGGTGGCCCGATTGAGCAGATTATCGCGAACCTTGAAGGACAGGGCGATGTGTTTGAAAGCATCTCTGGTGGTGGCTCCGAGACCTTTGAGACGCAGGGCGACGGTGGCTATGTCGGCGCGCGGGGTTTGCCGCAGGAGTTTATCGACGAGCTTGAAAAAGAGTTCGGGTTCGACAAGCCTGCCCATATCCGTTTCGCCCTGATGCTGTGGAACTACGTTCGGTTTGATTTCGGAGAGAGCTATTTTCGGTCAATCAGCGTGATTGATCTCGTGGCCGAGAAGATGCCTGTGTCGATCACGCTTGGTCTTTGGTCGACCGTCATCGCCTATCTGATCTCTATCCCGCTTGGCATCCGCAAGGCGGTGCGTGACGGGTCCAGTTTCGATACCTGGACCAGCGGGCTGATTATCGTGGCCTATGCAATACCCGGATTTTTGTTTGCGATCATGTTGCTCGTATTGTTCGCAGGCGGGTCCTATTTCCAGTGGTTCCCACTGCGTGGTCTCACGTCGGACAACTTCGACAACCTGTCGGTCGGGGGCAAGGTGGTTGATTACCTCTGGCACATCACGCTGCCGGTTCTGGCATCCTCTATTTCCGGTTTTGCTACGCTTACTTTACTAACGAAGAACAGTTTCCTAGACGAGATCAAAAAACAGTATGTGGTGACGGCAAAAGCCAAGGGTCTGTCGGAATCGCAGGTGCTTTATGGCCACGTGTTCCGCAATGCCATGCTGATCGTCATTGCGGGCTTTCCGTCGCTGTTCATCGGGATTTTCTTTGGCTCAAGCCTGATTATCGAGACGATCTTCTCGCTGGATGGATTGGGGCGCCTGGGCTTTGAGGCCGCCGTTGCACGCGATTATCCGGTGATCTTCGGCACGCTCTTTGCGTTCGGTCTTGTCGGCCTTGTCGTCGGTATTCTGTCGGACCTTATGTATGTTTTCGTCGATCCCCGCATCGACTTTGAAAAGCGGGAGGTTTGAGCCATGGCGATGCCCGATCCCGCTTTGGACGCGGCTGAAACGCCTGTGGCCGAGGATGCTCCGCGTCGCCGACCGTGGTTGTCGCCTTTGAACCAGCGCCGGTGGCGCAATTTCACCCGCAACCGGCGGGCCTATTGGTCGCTGATTATCTTTTCGGTCCTCTTTGGCCTGAGCCTGATGGCCGAGTTTATCGCCAACGATAAGCCAATCCTCGTCAGCTATCGCGGCGAGATTTATATGCCGATCTTCAATTTCTACCCCGAGACCGAGTTCGGGGGCGATCTGCCGATCGAGGCGCAATATCAGTATGAAGACGTTGAATGCCTTATCCGTACCGGTGGTATCGAGGCCTGTTATGACGATCCTGAAGGCATCCTGGCCGAGGTCGAGGAAACAGGCCAGATTGATGGTGTGGATGTCGAGGACGGCTGGCTTTTGTGGCCGGTGATCCCCTACCGATACGACACGATTGTGGACATTCGCGGCGCGGCGCCAAGCGCTCCTGACAGCAATAACTGGCTGGGAACGGACGACACCAAGCGGGATGTCACGGCGCGGGTAATCTATGGGTTCCGATTGTCGATCGTGTTCACGCTGATCGTCACGGTGTTTGCCAGCATTATTGGCATCGCTGCGGGGGCCGTGCAGGGCTATTTCGGCGGATGGCTCGATCTTGTGTTCCAGCGTATTCTCGAGATCTGGTCATCAACGCCGTCGCTTTACGTGATCATCATCATGTTTGCGATATTCGGACGCAGTTTTTGGATGCTGGTAATTTTGTCGGTGCTGTTTGGCTGGCCGTCTTTGGTTGGCGTGGTACGGGCTGAATTCCTTCGGGCGCGGAACTTTGAATATGTGCGTGCGGCGCGCGCTTTGGGCGTGTCGAACGCCACGATCATGTTCCGCCACATGCTGCCAAACGCGATGGTCGCAACCGTCACGCTTTTGCCGTTCATCATCACCGGCACAATCGGTGGCCTCGCCTCGTTGGATTTCCTCGGCTACGGCCTGCCGTCCTCGGCCCCGTCGTTGGGAGAGTTGACCTTGCAGGCGAAACAGAACCTGCAAGCGCCGTGGCTGGCCTTCACCGGGTTCTTTACCTTTGCAATAATGCTATCGTTGCTGGTCTTCATCTTTGAGGGCGTGCGAGATGCTTTCGACCCACGGAAGACCTTCCAATGAGCGGTGAAGTTGTTCTGAACGTGCAGGGCCTGAACGTACACTTCCGACAGGACGGTGCGCTGATCCATGCGGTGCGCGACGTGAGCTTTGATCTGCGCCGGGGCGAGACGGTCGCGTTGGTTGGCGAAAGCGGCTCCGGCAAATCGGTGACGGCTCTGTCGACCGTGTCCTTACTGGGTGATAGCGCCGAGATTTCCGGTTCGATCACTTACGAGGGCGCCGAAATGGTCGGTGCAGATGAGGCCGAGTTGCGTCGTGTGCGCGGCAATGACATCTCGTTCATCTTTCAGGAACCCATGACGTCGCTGAACCCGCTGCATACGATTGAAAAACAACTTGCGGAAGCCGTCGCTCTTCATCAGGGCATGCGCGGCGATCCAGCACGCGTTCGGATCATCGAGCTTCTTGAACAGGTCGGCATTCCAAACCCAGAGCTGCGGCTTGGGGCCTATCCGCACCAATTGTCCGGTGGGCAGCGTCAACGTGTGATGATCGCAATGGCGCTGGCGAATAGACCCGAGTTGTTGATCGCGGACGAACCGACAACGGCTTTGGACGTGACTATTCAGGCGCAGATCCTTGAATTGCTGGCCGAGTTGAAAGAACGGCTTGGAATGTCGATGCTGTTCATCACGCATGATCTGGGGATCGTACGGAAGTTTGCCGACCGTGTCTGCGTGATGAAAGACGGCGAAATCGTTGAGCGCGGCGACACAGCTGAAATATTCTCGGCGCCGTCGCATCCTTATACGCAAATGCTGCTTAGCGCAGAATCGACCGGAACCCCGTTGCCGGTGCCTACTGGCGCCGAAGTGATCGCAGAAACGGATGCTTTGCGTATTTGGTTCCCGATCCAGCGCGGCCTGATGAAGCGGACCGTAGGACACATCAAAGCGGTCAATGCGGCGACGTTGTCCGTCCGCGCCGGAGAGACAGTTGGGATTGTGGGAGAAAGCGGGTCGGGCAAGACGACCCTGGCTTTGGCGATCATGCGTCTGATCTCGTCCGATGGTCCTGTAAGTTTCATGGGGCAGAACATTCAGGGTCTTAAGTCGCGCGAGATGCGACCTCTCAGGGCTGGTATGCAGATCGTGTTTCAGGACCCCTATGGTTCTCTTAGCCCTCGGATGACGGTGGAAGAAATTATCTCGGAGGGACTGACAATCCACGACGTGGATGCCGGACGTGACAGGCGCGAAATGGTGGCCGAGATCATGGAAGAGGTGGGTTTGCTGCCTGAGATGATGCACCGCTACCCGCATGAGTTTTCTGGCGGCCAGCGGCAAAGGATCGCGATTGCGCGCGCAATGGTGCTGCGCCCCAAACTGGTCGTCCTGGACGAGCCGACCTCGGCCTTGGACATGACAGTTCAGGTGCAAATCGTGGATTTACTGAGGTCTTTGCAGCAGAAATACGGCCTGGCGTATCTGTTCATCAGCCATGACCTGAAGGTCGTGCGCGCCCTTAGTCACAAAGTGATTGTGATGAAGGAAGGCGACGTGGTGGAACACGGAGACGCAGGCCAGGTGTTTGATGCGCCGCGCTCGGATTATACCAAGGCGCTGATGGCGGCCGCTTTCGAGGTTAAGGCCGCGTCCTAGAAGGCTGGCTGGTGCAATAATCGTAACCCGCGCTAAGCAGGTATTTTTGAAAAGGTGACAGGGGATTGGGCGGCGCCCAGGGTGAAGCGGCGTTGGGGTTAACCTTTGTTAAGATTACCGTCGCTAAGAGGGATGGGGTTACAGCTTTAACCCCGGTGTGGTCTGTCTAGATGCGTCGCGCGACGATGCCTCGGCTTGTGCGCGATGGAGGGCCTGACGGAAAGGCGTCAGCGCTTTCGATCTCGAACCCGACATCTTTGACAAGTGCGTGGATTTCTTCCCGAGCGAAGGTGCGATGGCGCCATTGCAGCCAGATGATAGCGTTGCACCAATGCGGCGTTGACTCAACAAGGCGAAGACGGTCACCGGGGACCAGGAGGTCGCGCATTTGCTTCAGCGCATCACCGATGTCGGTCACTTTTGCGCCGGGTATTGGTCGTGGTCCCGGAGCGGACAAAACCCGAGATAGCCGTCGTAGTATCCCAGCGCGCGCATCTTGTCGCGCCAGCGGCCAGCGGCATGATGCGAGCGCTCGGTAAGGTCTGGCGCGGTATCGCTGATGTGGTCAGAGTGCCATGATCTGCGGGTGTGCGCCAGATCGCCGCTAGCTTTGCCGCAGTCTCGCCGTTAGGAAGAAACGGACTTGGAACGAGAGCAATGACCCATTCGATAAGACCCCAACCCGGCATTGAAGATATCGTGCTTTATAAGGGCGGCGAGAGCCGGCTGGACGGGCATGATGAGGTGTTGAAGCTCAGTTCGAACGAGAACCCGTTCGGCCCGCCTGAGACGGCAAAGGCGGCTTTGATCGCGACCGCTTCGACGCTGCATCGGTATCCGTCGTCGGATCACGCGGGTTTGCGCGGTGCGATTGCCGAAGTGCATGGGCTGGATGCGGCGCGGGTGATTTGCGGCGCCGGATCGGACGAGATTCTAACGTTTCTCTGTCAGGCCTACGCGGGTCCGGGGCTTGAAGTGATCTATACCGAGCATGGGTTCTCCATGTACCGCATTCTTGCGCTGGGCGCAGGGGCGACACCGGTTGTTGTGCCCGAGCGTGACCGCGTTGTGGATGTTGATGCCATTCTCGAAGCTGTGACGAACGCGACGCGACTTGTGTTTCTGACGAACCCCGGAAACCCAACGGGTACGATGATCAGCGCGGATGATCTGACACGGTTGGCCGAGAGCCTGCCGGATCATGTGTTGCTGGTGCTGGATGGGGCCTATGTCGAGTTTGCCGAGGGCTATGATGGTGGCGCGTCGATTGTCGATGCGAGCGAGACCGTGGTGATGACGCGGACGTTTTCTAAGCTTTATGGACTTGGCGGATTGCGTGTCGGTTGGGGTTACGGCCCGGCCCATGTTATTGACACTCTGAACCGTCTGCGCGGCCCGTTTAATCTTGGTGTGACGCAGCTTGCCACGGCCGAAGCTGCCATTCGGGACCGCGCGTTTGCAGAACACTATCGGTCCGAGAACGCGCGGCTTCGCACTTGGCTTGCCAAGGCGTTGGCGGCGTTGGGTGTGCCGTCTGACCCTAGCCACGCAAACTACATTCTGGCGCGTTTTCATGATGCGGAACAGGCGAACGCTTGCGAAGCCTCATTGCGCACAAAAGGTATTCTGGTGCGAAAAGTCGCAGGGTATGGATTGCCCAATTGCTTGCGGATCACCATTGGAACCGAAGCAGACTGCGCGCGGGTCCGAAATGCGATCCAACAATTTCTGGAGGGAGCGTGATGACTCAGATCTATGAACGCGTTGCGCTGATCGGGTTGGGTTTGATTGCGTCGTCCATGGCTCACGCCATGCGGCGCGCGGGGCTCGCTGGCGAGATTGTTGGTACGGCCCGCTCGGCCGAGACACGCGATATCACCCGGGAACTTGGGTTTTGCGACCGGGTGGTCGACACCGTGACCGAAGCTGTCGAAGGCGCGGATCTTGTGGTACTGGCGGTGCCGATTGGCGTGATGAGCGAAGTCGCCCGCTAGATCGGGCCGCATCTGGCCAAAGGCGCCACCGTCACTGATGTTGGATCGGTCAAGCGCGCCGTGTTGGATGCCGTTTCGCCGCATATTCCTGATAATGTTGAGTTTATCCCCGGTCACCCACTGGCCGGTACCGAGCATTCCGGACCCCGTTCGGGTTTTGCGGAATTGTTCGAGAACCGTTTTTGTATCTTGGTGCCAAGCGAAAATGCGGACGTCGATGCGGTTGACCGAATGACGGTATTTTGGGAGGGAATGGGCGCGAATGTCGAGACCATGGACGTCGATCACCACGATCTCGTGTTAGCCGTCACAAGCCATACGCCGCACCTCATTGCCTACACGATGGTCGGTGTGGCCGATGATCTGAGACGGGTGACCGACAGCGAAGTTATCAAATACTCGGCTGCGGGCTTTCGGGATTTCACCCGGATTGCAGCGTCTGATCCAACGATGTGGCGCGATGTATTTTTGAACAACAAAGAAGCGACGTTGGAAGTTCTGGGACGGTTTACCGAGGAATTGTTTGCGTTGCAGCGCGCGATCCGCACAGGCGATGGAGAGCATTTATTTGACTACTTTTCGCACACGCGCGCGATCCGCCGCGGCATTGTGGAGGCCGGGCAGGATACCGATGCACCAGACTTTGGCCGGATGGGGAAGAAGTCATGAAACAGATCATTGCAAGCCTCGCCCTTTTGGTGATGGTCGCCTGTGGCGGCGGTGATGGCGGCGCAAATCTGCCGGGGCTGGTTGCCACAAAGCGCGCGCCGGTCACTGGTCCGGGCGGCTGCGGTGTGCGCGATGCCTGGGTTGTGACGGAAGTTGCGGGCGTGCGGTTGTCGCGACCTGCCATTATGACGATGCAAACCGCGCGGGCCTTGGATCGCTGGGTGCGGTCGGGGGCAGTGCCTGCGATTGGGCGCCGGGGCGGCGGTCTTGCCGAACTGACAGTTGCAGCCCATTACGCTTGCCGCTCTCGCAACAGCCGACCCGGTGCGCGTTTGTCCGAGCATGCGCAAGGCCGCGCGATTGATATTTCAAGCTTTGTACTGGCAAGCGGAGAGCGCATCAGCGTGCTGCGTGGGTGGCGCGGCGACGACTCTCGTGTGTTGCGGCGCATGCATCGCGCGGCTTGCGGACCTTTCGGAACCGTTCTGGGGCCGGAGGCTGATCGCCATCATCAGGATCACCTCCACTTTGACGTCGCCGACTATCGAAGTGGTCCCTACTGCCGCTAGCGGATGATGATCTTCGGCGCGCGACCCAGCGGTATCGGGCCCAAGAAAACCGTGCCAGAGCGAAACGCCAGATCGGCGTCGATTGTGTCCGATGGCCCTTTTAGCAATGCAAGTAATTCAAGCGCGCCTTCAAGCTTTGGGGCAAACGACTGGGTCACCAACCCGCTTGCCACGGCAAGGTCCAGAAGGCGGCGCCAATCGACGGCTTTGATCGAAATCTTGCCTGTTGGAGTGCCTCGGGCATCGACCGTGACTGAGCCCGCCGCGCGCAATGTGATGCTCCCCCATTCGACCGAAAGATCTGCAAGATCTAAATCGGTGATTTGTGGTCTTGCGCTCTCAACGGCCTCGCGATCCCATGGTGCAGTGAACCCGATGTCCGCATCAAAGTGCAGGCGTTCGAAGGCATCTGGAAGAAGGCCGGCGGGATCAAGAAGCTGCCGGGTGACTTTTGTCGGGTGAAAGCCGGACAATTCGGCACCGATCCGATGTGCATTCGCGCGCGCGGGGATTTGTTCAGTCGCAAAGCGCCCCTGGTCGAGACTCACGGTCCATCCAAGGCTTGAACCTATGTCCAATGCGTCAACGATGATGGTCGAGCGGTCCAGCCGCAGGGACGGGCTTGGCTCAAGAAAGATCGAGCCGCGCGCCTGCTCGTGGGTGAACGTCAAAGTTTGCAGCGGTGTAGACAGGCGATGCTCGTTTGGCAGAACGGCGATCACCTGATGCGGTTTGTAGGCCAGCGCAAGCAGCTGCAAGAACGGCGCCGACCAGGCTACACCGGTCTCAGGATCAGCAAGGCGCACGTCACTTAGGGTGGTATCGAAGCGGTTGGGAAAGCCAGCCACATCAATCTCGGCGACGTCGGCGGCCCAGCCTTCGGCGCGTCGCTCCTCGACCCAGGATGTAAGTGTGCGATCAAGTGCGGTTGACCCAAACGCCCACCACACCATCCACCCAAGCGACGCGACAAGAATGACAACAATCAGACGACCCATTTGGCACTTTCCCCCTGCGACATTGCTTCGTATTAGTAGCGATATGAACGAAGGACCAGACGCGCTTCCCGCCCCTTTGTGGGTCTTCGGCTACGGATCGCTGATCTGGAACCCGGGCTTTCCGGTGGCCGAACGGCGCTTGGCCACCATGTCGGGGTTTCAGCGCAGTTTCTGCATGTCATCAATTCACCATCGCGGAACGGACGATGACCCCGGCCTGGTGTTGGCGCTCGATCCCGTCGAAGATGCGTCTTGCATTGGTGTGGCCTTCGCGGTTCCGGACGCCGAGGCCGTAGCCACAGTTGCCTATTTGCGTGAGCGGGAATTGATTTCCTCGGCCTATATCGAGCGTGTTCTGCCGGTTGCGTTTGAAGACGGCGAGACGGTTCAGGCACTGGCTTACGTCGTCGACACCGACCATGTGCAATACGTTGGCGGGATCGAGCGTGAACGGCAGGCGCAGATCATTGCTCACGCCGTTGGCGGCCGCGGCCCCAATACCGAGTATTTATGGAATACTGTCAATCACTTGGGCGAATTGGGCATCGAAGATCACGAGCTGGAATGGCTGAACAAGCGGGTCCGCGAAATCGTTTCTACGGCCTGATTTGTTTGAGGTTGGCAGCGCCCTGACCTTCGCCTATCCTACCTCAAATATAACAACCACAGGACCGGACCCTTGATGGACAAACCGGACCGCGAGGTCGAGCTACAATTCACGCAACCCTATCGTCAGATCCTGACGATGCTGACCGTTTTGGGACTGGTCGGTGCTGGTGCATATGTTGCCTACCCGCAAGTTGCGCCAGTCTTTCTGGCAAACCCCTACCTCAATGGCTTCATCGCCTTTGTGTTTGTCATAGGCGTATTTGCCTGTTTCTGGCAGGTCTATCAATTGGTCAGCTCGGTGATCTGGATCGAGGGATTTGCCCGCGATCGCCCCGGCCATCAATTCACCGCCGCCCCCCGCCTTCTGGCCCCTCTTGCCAATCTTTTGCGCAAACGTGGCGCACGGATGCAGCTTGGGGTGTCTTCCACGCGATCGGTGCTCGATTCCGTTGCAACACGGATCGACGAGGCGCGTGATATTACGCGATACATCGTCAATCTGTTGATTTTCCTTGGCCTTCTGGGAACGTTTTACGGACTTGCGACCACGGTTCCCGCCGTCGTTGATACGATCCGCTCGCTTGCGCCGCAAGAGGGCGACACCGGCGTCGCGGTCTTCGAACGACTAATGAAAGGCCTTGAGGCGCAGCTTGGCGGCATGGGCGTGGCGTTTGCATCCTCGTTGATCGGTCTTGCGGGCTCCCTTGTCGTGGGCTTGCTAGAATTATTTGCAAGCCACGGCCAGAATCGGTTCTACCGCGAGCTTGAGGAATGGCTCTCAAGCATCACCCGCATCGGCTATTCCGCAGATGAAGGTGGCGACGGCGGCGGCATGGATACGGGGGCCGTTGCGCAACTGGCCGAACATATGGCTGAGCGTTTGGATCAGATGCAGGCGTTTTATGAAGAAGCCGCGTCGCGTCGTGAAGCGGCGGAAGATCGCCTCGGAATGCTGGCGAGCGCAGTCTCGCAGCTTGCGGATCGTATGGGCGAGGGCGATGTGAACGCCGGCCCAGATATGACTGGCGTCATAAACAGTCAGGAACGCCTGAGCGAAGCGATTGAAACGCTGGTGACCGAAGGTACGGGTCAGGTTGATGCGGAAAGCCGGATGCGCCTGCGTTCGATGGACGTTCAGATGCTACGGATCCTCGAAGAAATGTCAGCGGGCCGGCAGGAATCTTTGGGCGAACTGCGCTCGGACCTTGGGCAGCTGACGAAGGCGGTCCGTGATCTGGGCCGCGACCGCTCTGGCAGTTCGGTCTAAGCGATGGCCCTGACCAGACGATCGTCGCAGCGGATGTCAGGGGCAATCTGGCCCGGCTTTGTCGATGCGATGACCGCACTGCTTCTGGTTTTGATGTTCGTCCTGACGATCTTCATGGTCATGCAGGCCGTTCAGCGTGAAACGATCACGGGTCAGGAAACTGAGTTGGATCAGCTGGCTGCCGAGGTCACGTCGCTGTCGATGGCGCTTGGTCTGTCCCAACAGACAACCTCGCAGCTTGAAGATGACCTGGAATCCCTACAAACGGAAAGCGACCGACAGTCGTCTTTGATCGCAAACCTAACGGGTCAGGTAGATACGCAAGCCCGGGCGCTGTCTGAACGCGATGCAGCAATTGCGTCGTTTGAAGCGCAGGTCGCCACGCTTTTGTCCGAACGCAACGATGCGCTTACGCTTGGCGCTGAACTTGCCGCCAACGTCGAAGACCTTGAAGCGGCTCGCGCTGTTTTGATCTCCGAACAAGAGGCAATGCGCCTCGCTTTGGCGCAGGCGCGCACCGAGATTGACGCGCAAACCGAAGTGGCCCGATTGGCGGCTGCTCGCCGCGAGGCACTGGAAGCGCTTACGGCTGACTTGCAGGCCGAGGCTGAAACGCGTGAAACATCTCTATCGCAAGCCCTTGCGGCCCTTCAGCGCGCCGAGGTTAACGAGGCCATCTTGGCCGAAGCGGATGCGCGCACCGCGTCGCTGACGGCCGAGTTGGAAACAGCAGAGGCCGCACGGCTTCGCGAACTGGCGGTGACCGAAGCTTTGCGCGCACGGCTTGCGGACGCAGAGGGCGCCCTTAGCGAGGAAGAACAGGCGCGATTGGCCGAGGCCGCCGCGGCGGCGGCCTTGCGGGCGCGGCTTGAAAACGCGGATGCGGAATTGACGGCCATGTCGCTTGCGCTTGAAGCGCAGCGTCAGCAGGCTGAAGACACGCTTACCCTTTTGGCGGCGGCCAATGCGGTGGAATCCGAGTTGAACGACAAACTCACGCAAGCGCTTTTGACACTTGAGGACCGCGATGCGGCGCTCGCCAATCGCGAAGCCACGTTGGGGGACACCGAATCTCTCGCGACGGAGCTTGCCGACATGTTGCAGATCGCGCAGTTGGAACGTGAAGAAGCGCAGGCTGAACTTGCAAACATGCGCGCCGATCTTTCGGTGGCTGAAGCGCGTCTTGCCGAACTGGACGCAACTGCATCGGACACGGACGCGCGCGTTGCGGCCCTGACCACGGAGCGCGACGCGCTTCTCGCTGAAATTGCGGAGCTGAATGAAGCAAGTGCGGAAACGGCCACAGTGCGTGACCAGTTGGCTGCTGCCTTGGCGGCCAAACTGGCAGCCGAAGTCACCACAACCGAGGTCATGACAGAGCAGGAACGACAGGCCGCACTATTGTCGACTGCCCGTCAGCAGTTGGCCGAAGAGGAATCGCTGTCCGCGCAAAGCCAGCGCGAAGTCGCAGCATTGAACCAGCAGGTCGCCGCTTTGCGGGCCGAGTTGGGATCGCTCCAGGCGCTGTTGGACGCAGCAGCCGACGCCGACGGCGATGCGCAAGTGCGGATCGAGGCCCTGGGCTCGCAGTTGAACACCGCTTTGGCCCGCGCCGCGCAAGAAGCCAAACGGGCCGCTGATTTGGAAGCGGCCGAGGCCGAGCGCCTTCGGATCGAGGCCGAACGGCTGCAAAATCAGGTTGCCGACCTTGAAGACTTCCGGTCGGAATTCTTCGGCACCTTGCGGCAGGTTCTGGGGGACCGGGAAGAAATACGGATTGTCGGTGATCGCTTTGTTTTCTCTTCCGAGGTCTTGTTTGAAAGCGCATCAGCTACGCTGTCCGCCGAAGGTAAAATCCAAATTTCCAGTGTTGCCGACGTCCTGGCCGAAGTCGCGGTTCTTATCCCAAGCAGCATCGACTGGATCATCCGCGTCGATGGCCATACCGACAATGAACCTTTAGGCGGTGCGGGTGAGTTCGCCGACAACTGGGAACTCAGCCAAGGGCGCGCCCTGTCGGTGGTGAAATATCTGACGGACGAGTTGGGCTTTCCTCCGGGCCGCCTTGCGGCGACAGGTTTTGGTGAATTCCATCCGGTTAATTCGCAAGACAGCGCCGAGGCACGCGCGCAAAACCGCCGGATCGAGCTTAAGCTGACCGAGCGCTGAGGCGCCGTAAAAGCGCTGCTGCACAAACTTTGCGCCAACCGGTTTGCGGCACCGTCAGAAACCTGCTTTTTCAAATATCCCAAGCTTTGCTGAGAGCTTCATTCTCGTGCGATTCTATACCATTGAAGTTTCCGGAGAGGTTGTACACAGCACGCTCGCCAAGCCAAAGCGACGTGCCATCGCTTATCAAATCTACCCGCATGTGACCGAAATGCGCACCGATCTGGCGAGATATCGTTACGGCTGCATCGCTACAGTCAGGCAATGGAAGGTTCGCGCGGTTCTGATCTACCAAGGCGTTCGCATCACTTGGCTTCAGACTGTCATTTTCGTCCATACCCCAGACATCTCACCGAGACGATTGAATATCTTCACAACCCGCGCACCGCGCGCGCCGACGGTATAGATTTTATCTCGCTCGTGGCGCGCTGCATGAAGCGCTTCCCAAACAATTTGCGGTTGATATCAAGATAATTCCATTGAAGAGGCTTCTTTCCGTGGAGTTTTCCAGAAACGCGTCAGCTTGACCGAAACCCCGGTACAGGCTGGGTTTCGGTCAAACATTC
>NZ_JBVCWP010000013.1:0-36005 GCF_057460485.1 Boseongicola sp. | reverse complement strand
GCGCATCTGGCGTTCCAATTGGAGCGGTTGTCTGCAATGCGCGAGGCGGCTGCAAAGCTAATGGCGCGCGACCAGAAGGGCCGTGATTTTTTTGTGCGCGGCGTGCCCGAGGATGTGATGCGGGTGCGCAAAGTGCGCTATACCGCGACGCTTTTGGATCTGATGCAGGGCTATGCGCGGATCCGGACGAAGGATGAATTCCGCCCCTATTCGATGGACCGCAAGCATGTGATGACGCTTGAACAGGCGTTAGAGCGGATGCGCGGACTTATCGGGTTTGCGGGCGAATGGACGGATTTGCTTTCGTGGTTGCCGGAGGGCTGGGAAACCGACCCAGCGCGGCGAAGATCCGCGACCGCTTCGCATTTTGCTGCATCGCTTGAGCTGGCCAAGGCGGGGGCCATTCAGATCCGGCAGTCCGATACGTTTGCACCAATACAGATCAGGGCGATGGCGCGTGGCTGACGAAACCGACCGCGTGACCGCCGCGAGCCTTTTCGAAGCACCGCCGTTGGCCGAGCAAGAGCGGATGGTTGAAGCGATTTTGTTCGCGACGGCCGAGCCCGTCACTATTTCCGAACTGAACGCGCGGATGCCGCACGGCGCGGATGGGGAGCAAGCCATTGAAATGCTGTCGAAACGCTACGAAGGGCGTGGGGTTTCAGTGGTAAAGGTCGGCGAGGCATTTGCGATGCGCACTGCACCTGACCTTGGGTTTTTGATGCGCAAAGAATCGGTTGAGACGCGAAAACTTAGCCGTGCGGCGATCGAAACTTTAGCGATTATTTCTTATCATCAGCCTGTGACACGGGCCGAGATTGAAGAGATCAGGGGCGTGTCAGTGTCTCGTGGGACAGTGGATCAGCTTTTGGAATTGGAGTGGATTCGTTTTGGACGGCGGCGGATGACACCGGGGCGTCCTGTGACCTATGTGGTGACGCAGGGTTTTCTGGATCATTTCGGATTGGAAAGCGCGCGCGATCTGCCGGGTGTGAAGGAACTAAGGGCTGCAGGGCTCTTGGAGAGCCGACCGCCTCCGGGCGAGCCATTGGAGGGCGAAGACGAAGAGCATGATGAAAATCAGGCTGAGATGTTTGAGGACGAGGACTGAACGCCATTAATTTCGAACGGGTTTTGTGGATGGTGATGCGACGGGTCTTGCTTAAGGGAGCGAGCAAGGTAATGCGTTCCAGGGCTGCTAAACCGACGCCGGGCGCTTGATGAGAGTCGCGCGTTGTATCGGGTGATCTTTTGAATCCGCGCGTGTGGTTTTCAAATCTTTGTAAAAAGGTGACGCGTCATGGCGTGCGGAAGTGCTTCGAAAGTTTGAGGCCCTGTCCCTGATAATTTGATTTGATCTCGCGACCGTAGAGGGTTTGCGGGATTTCCGTCATTTTTTCGTAGACGAGGCGCCCGACGATCTGGCCGTGTTCGAGGACAAATGGGGCTTCATGGCAGCGGACCTCAAGCACGCCGCGTGAGCCTGCGCCGCCTGCTTCGGCCCAGCCAAATCCGGGGTCGAAAAAGCCTGCATAATGGACGCGAAATTCGCCAACCATCGCGATGTAGGGGGCCATTTCGGCAGCGTGGTCAGGGGGGATGACGATCGCTTCGCGGCTGACGAGAATGTAGAAGGCGCCTGGGTCAAGGATGATCCAGCCGGTGTCTGTGCGCACCTCTTCCCAGTAGTCCGCAGGGGCGTAGTGAGCGAGTTTTGATAGGTCTATGACGCCTGCGTGGGGTTTGGCGCGGTAGCCGACGAGGGTTCCTGTTTCGGGTTTGAGGTCGACCGAGAAACCCAACCCCCCAGAGATCACTGCGTCACCGGAGACGATGGGTGATTTTGCATGAAGGGCTCGTAAGTCGTTGTCATTTAATACGGTTTGCCCACGGCGGAAGATGATTTGGTTCAGCATCTGGCCGGTTTTCGCGATTACCGAGAAACTTTGCGGGCATACTTCGACATAGAGCGCGCCGTCGTAGCCATCTGGGATGCGGTCAAACTCATGACCGAAATCGGTGATGATACGGGTCAGAAGATCGAGACGGCCAATGGAAGATTTGGCACTTGCCGCACCGGTTGTGCCCTTCGGCAGACTGAGGCGTTCGAGGAGGGGGACGACGTAGACGCAGCCTTTTTCCAGTACGGCTCCGGCGGCGAGGTCAATTTCGTGCATGGTGAAATCGGTAAGGCGGTCGGCAACGGTGCGGTCTTTTCCGGTAAGGAATGACGCACGAACGCGATAGGCGCGATGTCCGAGGCGCAAATCAAGCGAGGCGGGCTGAACTTGTCCGTCTTTGAAGGGGAGCGACGCGGCGATGGTACCGCTGTCGATCATCGCTCTGATTTCGCTGTCGGTGAGAACACCCTGTTTCATCGTGCCTCGGGTCTTTAAAACGCCCGCCTCAGATGGCGGGCGATTGAAATTTGGTCGGGCTAGCAGGACTCGAACCTGCGACCTTCCGTCCCCCAGACGGACGCGCTACCAGGCTGCGCCATAGCCCGACGGTTGAGGTTCTGACCGAAAAGCGCGATGGCTGCAAGGGTCGATCTGTCTGGATTTGGCACCCTCCGGCTGCATGGATCAGCTTTGGGCGTTGCGAAGTGCTATCAGGCGATCTCGGGCGGCTTTGAGCGTGGAATGGTGTGCAGCGAGGTGCGCTGTTGGCATGACCGCGAGGCGGGCCGCGATGCCGGGGGCGTCAGAGAAAGCGGGATCGTCGTCGCCCGGATCGGTTTCAGGCACGTTGGGCGTCGCCGGGATTTGCGGCGGTGAGGGGGCAGGTGGTTCGATGGCTGTGGGCTGTGTCGGAGCGGCTTCCGGCGCGGGCCTGCTGCGCGACGGCACGAAGGTTGGCATGAGAATTTCTTCGTCGGCGTCTTGTTTTTGTGCGCCTGAGAATATGTCGAGTTGTTCGACGTCCTCTTCATCATCCGCGGGCTCTGATTCCGCCTCGGTTTCCGGTTCTTCTTTGTAGGTTTGACGCACTGACAGGGCGGGACTTGTAGGCGTCGCGGCGTGTTCGACAACGGTGTCGTCTGACGTATCCTGAAGGTCTGTATCCAGCGATTGTGAGAATGAAGAGACATGCTTAACGCCATGTTCACGCAGCAGTTTCTGGACGCCACGGATCGTCATGCCCTGATCGTGCAGCAGCGCTTTCACGCCGCCGATCAGGCGCATGTCCGAGGGTCGATAGTACCGTCGTCCGCCTGCGCGCTTCACCGGTTTGATTTGCGCAAACCGGCTTTCCCAAAATCGCAGAACATGGGTCGGGATATCGAGCCACTCGGCCACTTCCGAGATTGTGCGGAAGGCGTCGGGCGATTTTTCCATGAAGTGGGGTTAGCTCTTGTTGCCGGCCGCGACACGATCTTTCATCAGGTGCGACGGACGGAATGTCAGAACGCGACGCGGATGGATCGGGACTTCTTGGCCAGTTTTTGGATTACGACCGACGCGAGCCGCTTTGTCGCGGACCGAGAACGTGCCGAAGGATGAAATCTTCACCTGGTCACCGGATGCCAGTGCATCGGACATGTGCGCGAGAACGCCTTCTACAAGCTGAGCAGATTCGTTGCGGCTGAGACCGACCTCGCGAAACACTGCTTCGCTGAGATCCATGCGTGTCAAAGTCTTTTCGCTCATCCTATCCCCCGTGAGTTTTGTTCACGAGGAGAATGGGCGCGATGAATTTCCGAGTCAATATCAAGGCCTTGAGAAAAAGGCTTAAAGGACAATTACCAGCGGAGAACCACCGCTCCCCATGCCAATCCGCCACCAATTGCTTCGGTCACGATGAGGTTGCCGGGTTTGATCTGGCCGCGCTCGACGCCAACGGACAGGGCCAAGGGAATCGATGCAGCCGACGTATTGCCGTGATCTTGCACGGTGAGCACGACGCGATCGAGACCAACACCCATCTTCTGTGCAGTTGATTTGATGATCCGTAAATTGGCCTGGTGCGGGACGATCCAATCGATGTCGTCGCTGCCAAGATTTACTTTGGCCAAAGCAGTGTGTGCGGTTGAGGCGAGTTTCTCGACCGCGTGGCGGAATACCTCTTTTCCCTGCATTTTCAAGTGGCCGGTGGACTGGGTTGAAACCCCGCCGTCGACGTAGAGGATGTCTTTGTGGCGGCCGTCTGAGTTCAGGTCGGTGGCGAGAATGCCGCGGTCGGCATTGGTGCCGTCGCCTTCGACGGCCTCAAGAATGAGCGCGCCGGCGCCGTCGCCGAAAAGCACGCTGGTGGTGCGATCGGACCAGTCCATGATGCGACTGAAGGTTTCTGCGCCAATGACGATGACACGATTTACCTGGCCTGAGACGATCAGGGCATTGGCGGTGGCAAGCGCGAAAACGAAGCCCGCGCAAACGGCCTGAACGTCAAAGGCGAAGCCAGTGGTCATGCCAAGTTTGGCCTGAACCATGGTTGCCGCAGATGGGAATGTCAGGTCAGCGGTAGAAGTGGCCACGATGATTGCGTCGATGTCGGAGGCTTTGATGCCTGCCATGTGGAGAGCGTTTTGGGCCGCTTTTGTTGCCATGTCGGACGTGGTTTCGTCGTTGGCAGCGAAGTGGCGACGCTCGATGCCTGAGCGCGAGCGGATCCACTCGTCAGAAGTGTCGATTGTCGCTTCAAATTCGCTGTTTGGCACAACCCTCTTGGGGAGATAGTGCCCGACGCCTTGGACCTGAGCGCGTATTGTCATGCGTTTTGCTCGTTTTTTTCTGGCATCCCGTCGTCATCGTTACTCGGCTGTCCTGTGGATGCAACCCGCGCTGCAAGGCGGTCTGTAAAGCCGCTTTCGGCAAGGCGGAAGGCAAGTTTGATCGCAGAAGAGACCCCGGTCGCATCGGCCGAGCCGTGGGATTTGACCACGGTGCCGTTTAGGCCAAGGAACACGCCGCCGTTGACGCGACGCGGGTCGATGCGTTTTGTCAGGCGTTTCAGGGACCCAAGCGCGAGGAGGGCTGCAAATTTGCTGAGCAGGGTGGCGTTAAAGGCCTCGCGCAATAACTCGCGGATGAGACTTGCGGTGCCTTCGCCGGTTTTGAGGGCCACGTTACCTGTGAAGCCGTCCGTGACGATGACGTCCACGCGGTTTGACGGGATGTCGCCGCCTTCGACGAAGCCAACGAATTCAAGTTCCGCGGCGGGGGCCATTTCCGCAATCAGGTCGTGGGCAGATTTGATCTCGGCGCGGCCTTTGTGTTCTTCGGTGCCGACGTTCAAGAGGCCGATGCGGGGACGGTCGATGCCCAAACCGTTTCGCGCGTAAGAGCCACCCATAAGAGCATATTGCAAAAGGTCTCTTTCGTCTGCGCGGATGTCAGCGCCCACATCGAGCATGATGTTAAAGCCGCCTGTGTTGCGCGACGGCCAAAGGCAGGCGATGGCGGGTCGGTCTACGCCCGGAATTTTACGCAGGCGTAGCATTGAGACGGCCATGAGCGCGCCAGTGTTGCCGCAAGATACGACGGCCTGCGCCTCGCCGTTTTTCACGGCGTCAACGGCGGACCACATAGAGGTGTTCTTGCCGTTGCGCATCACATGGGCCGGTTTGGCGTCCATGGTGACGACCTCTGCGGTGTCGCGGATTTCGCAGCGATCGGTGAGACCGGCTTTTTCGACCAGAGGGGCGATCTCGGCCGCGCGTCCATGCACGATAAACCCGATGTCAGGGTTTTTCTCGGCGCTTTTGGCAATGCCAGAAACGACGGCGGGCGGCCCTTGGTCTCCGCCCATCGCATCTACAGAGATGATTGTGCGCTTACGCGCCCCGTGAGTGCTTTGATCGAACGTTGTCGTCATCGCGTGGGGCGCACCCGCACGAGCGGCTTACGCCGCGTCGTCGTCGAGGTCGAGTTCGTCGGCCTGAGCAACAACTTCGCGTTCAGCGTAATGGCCACAAGCGCCACACACGTGGTGGGGACGCTTCAGCTCTCCGCAGTTTGCACACTCGGCCGGGTTACCGGGTACGAGAGAATCGTGTGCACGGCGCATGTTGCGGCGAGACTTGGTGATCTTACTCTTAGGGACAGCCATGTCACATCCTAAAGTTATTTGGGGCCACGCGCCCCCGGTGTTTCAGCGGTTGAAGCGGTCATACGCAACTGCGCGTCCGGTGTCCAACCCAATCATTTGAGCGAGGCCGAGAACATACTGCGATTCCGTTGAAACGCAAGGGTCATTTCACGCGTCATCGGCGCCATTGTTTTTGAGCTTTTCCTGCAACGATTTCAGGGCGGCGAAGGGTTTGACATCGTCGTCGGTCATTGGGGTCTGGCCGGGCTCTGTTACGACGATTTCAACGGCGTCGGCATCTTTCACACGGGGCCATGCGGGCATGGCGAGCGCTACGGATTCTTCCATGACCAAAGCGAGATCGAGATATTGGGGCAGAGGCTCGACTGTGTCGTCCACAAGCATTTCGGCTTCTGCTTCGTCCGTGTGCTCGGTCAAATCGGCGAGGTAGCGGCGGACAATTTCTTCGTCGATGCGGGTGGTGATAGGATCAAGGGTCACGACGCAAGACTGCACAACAGTTGCGCCAAGGAGTGCGTGAAGCTCCCAGTCGGCTTTACCGGTTGGGATGAGGTAGCCCTTGAACGTCAGCTTTTTGACGCCAGAGATGCCGAGGCGGTTGGCGATCCCTTTTCGCTCGGTGGCGTTGGGCACGAGGTCAAAATCGGTTTTTCGCTTCAGGTCGCTGAGGCGCGGGTGGTTGGTCTCCATCGGGTCACTCCTTGATCCGGTGCCGTTCTCTGGGTATGCCGACTAGGCGGCTGTAGGCCGGTTGACAAGAGGTGGGGCGCGGTGAGGCTTTTTTTAAGGATACTGTCTCGGGGTGTGGTTGCGGGCGCTTTGATTGTGCTTGCGGCGGCGTGCGCGCGACTTGACGACCGGCATGGCTATGTTCCGGAGCCGTCAACTTTGAGCGGCGTGGTTGTCGGGCGTGACACCAAGGAGACCATTGGGTCGACGCTTGGCCAGCCCGGAACGCGCGGTATCGTCGACGATCTTGGTTGGTACTATGTGCGTTCCGACTATGAGAGGTTCTTATGGCGCGCGCCGGTCGAGGTGGATCGTCAGGTGGTTGCCATTACGTTTGATGACGCAGGTGTGGTCCAGAATATCGAGCGCTTTGGCTTGGAGGAGGGACAGGTCGTTGCCCTGTCCCGGCGTGTTACGGACGCCAATACGCAAGGCATCAGCTTGCTAAGGCAGCTGTTTGGGAACTTGGGAGCCTTTGATGCCTCGACGTTCTTTGACGAGAATTAAGTCTCGTCGTCGTTTGACGGTTCAAAGTCGAGCGACACTCCGTTGATGCAATAGCGCAAGCCCGTTGGGGCCGGGCCGTCTGGGAAGACATGGCCGAGGTGACCTTCGCAGCGATTGCAGTGAACTTCCGTGCGGCGCATGAAGAAGCCGTTGTCGACGCTTTCGGCGACCACTTCGTCGTCTACCGGTTTGTAAAACGATGGCCACCCGGTGCCGCTGTCGAATTTGTGTGACTGATCGAACAAGGGCGCGCCGCAGCCCTTGCACATGAAGGTTCCGGGGGCTTTGGGGAAGGCGTCGTTTGAGAAGGCGCGTTCAGTGCCGTGCTTGCGCAGGACTTTGAATTCCAGATCGTCGAGTTGCCCGCGCCATTCAGCGTCTGTTTTCGTGACTTTCTCCATGTGTATCCCCTTCACGGATTGTGTGGCAGTGTTGTCTGGAACTTTATCTAGGGGCGATAGTCGGTTGAACCAACTGATGGCACAAAAAAGCGCACTTCGCGAGACTGCACAAGCGCGCTACCCGGCCCGGTTTCGCGCTCGGCTGGCAAGTTGTGCGGGCGAAATTGAAGCCGCACAGGCGTTGCGTGCACGGGTCTTTCGAGCGGATCGCGGTGATGCGCCGGATGTGGACCGGTTTGATGATTTGTGTCGCCATATGTTGATTGAGCGCGCCTCGGACGGCGCTTTGGCGGCGACGTTTCGACTTTTTTCGTTGGCCTCAGGCGCGGAAATCGGCCGTAGTTATTCGGCGCAGTATTATGCGCTTGAGGCTTTAGAGGGTTACGCAGCGCCGATGGTCGAGCTGGGGCGGTTTTGCGTGGTTCCAGAATTGAGCGATCCTGACGTTTTGCGTGTGGCCTGGGGGGCCTTAGCGCGGGTTGTGGACGAGGACAGCGTTGAGATGTTGTTTGGTTGCTCGTCGTTTCAGGGCACCGAGGTTTGCAATTATTCGGATGCCTTTGCGATGTTGCGGGACCGGCATTTGGCGCCGCGACGGTGGCGGCCGCGTGTGAAAGCGCCGGATGTGTTTCGCTTTGCAGGCGCGTTACGAAGCGAGCCCGACCGGGCCAAGGCTTTGAAAACAATGCCGCCTTTGCTTCGCTCATATCTGACAATGGGGGGCTGGGTCAGTGATCACGCGGTGGTGGATCGCGATTTGAATACGCTGCATGTGTTCACGGGGCTCGAGATTTCAGCGATCCCGCTGGCGCGCGCCCGCGCTATTCGTGCGGCGGCGGGATAACACAGGGCGTTGACGGCGCTTTGAGGGCCGGGTAGCCCGCCTGCATGGCACGTAACCCTCTTTTACAATTGTCCGAGATTTCCCTGACCTTTGGTGGCGATCCGGTATTCGACAACATGTCTTTGACCGTTCAGCCGGGGGACCGTTTGGCTTTGGTTGGCCGCAACGGCTCGGGCAAATCCACCTTGATGAAGGTCATGGCCGGACTGGCAGAAACGGACCGCGGCACGCGCGTTGTGTCGCCCGGCAATTCGGTTGGCTACATGGCGCAGGAGCCGGAAATGCGCGGCTGTGCGACGCTTGGCGATTATGCGCTTCGCGATATGGATGCGTCTGAACTATGGCGGGTTGAGGCGGTGGCAGAGAAGCTGAAGTTTGACCCGGATACGGCTGTTGATGCGGCATCCGGCGGCGAGCGGCGGCGGGCGGCTTTGGCGAAATTGATCGCCGAAGCGCCGGATTTGATGTGTTTGGACGAGCCGACGAACCACCTCGATATCGAGGCGATCTCTTGGCTGGAGACGCATTTGTCCAGCACCAAGTCGGCGTTTATTGTGATCTCGCACGACCGGGCATTTTTACGCGCTTTGACGCGGGCCACGTTGTGGATTGATCGCGGTGAAGTGCGGCGTCAGGAACAAGGCTTTGCAGCCTTTGAGGCGTGGCGCGACAAGACCTGGGAAGAAGAAGATATCGCGCGCCATAAGCTGAACCGGAAGATCAAGTCTGAGGCGCGTTGGGCGGTTGAAGGCATTTCAGCGCGGCGTAAACGCAACCAAGGACGCGTGCGTGCGTTGCAGGAACTGCGTGCCGACCGGTCGTCTCAGATTATGCGGCAAGGCACGGCGGCGATGGAGCTTGAGGCGGGTCCGAAGTCGGGCAAACGTGTTATCGAGGCCAAGGGCATATCGCTTGAGCTTGGCGGCAAGCGGATCGTTGAGGATTTTTCGCTGCGGGTGGCGCGTGGGGATCGGATTGCGTTTGTGGGGCCGAACGGGGTCGGCAAGACCTCTTTAATTGAGGTTTTGACCGGACAGAAGGCGCCCGATGAGGGCACGGTAATTTTGGGGACCGGTATCGAGATGGCAGTGTTTGATCAGCGGCGCGAGGCGCTTGATCCCGATGCGACGCTTTGGGAGAACCTTATTGGGGACCGTGAGATGCGTGTTTCGGGGCGCGCCGATCAGGTCATGGTGCGCGGTACGCCAAAGCACGTGGTCGGATATCTGAAGGAATTTTTGTTCGATGAGGCGCAGGCGCGCGCACCGGTTCGGTCCTTGTCGGGTGGTGAGAAGGCGCGGCTGTTGCTTGCGCGGATAATGGCAAAGCCGTCGAATGTATTGGTGTTGGACGAGCCGACGAACGACCTTGATATTGAAACACTCGATTTGTTGCAGGAAATTCTTGGCGATTATGACGGGACTGTTCTTCTGGTGAGCCACGATCGGGATTTTCTGGACCGTGTCGCAACAACGACTGTTGCGATGGAGGGTGCAGGACGCGTTGTGGTGCATGCGGGCGGCTGGTCAGACTATGCGCCGAAACGCGCATTGATCGAGGCTTCGGTTGCCGCTGGTGCCGTAAGGGCGGGCAAAACTGGTGCTAAAGTGAAGCCTGCATCTGCCGGATTGAGCTTTACGCAAAAGCATCGATTGGAAGAATTGCCGGGCGAAATAGAGCGCCTTCAGGCAGAGATTGCAAAGCTTGAGGGTCTACTGTCGGACGCAGAATTGTTCACGCAGGACCCGGTGAAGTTTGCCAAAGCAAGCGACGCATTGATCGAGCGGCACGCCAAGTTGGGCGAGGCGGAAGACGAATGGATGATGCTTGAAGAAAAGGCGGGCGGATAGTTAGTCCGGGCTTTTTCCGCTTTTGGCTGGCGGGTCAGGTCAGGGCATAGGCACCAAGACACATGCCAAGTGCGACGGTAAACAGAAATATGGACTGGATCATCGGATACTCCGAAATACTGTTAAAACAATAAGCAACGTGAATTAAATGCTTGTTGAAAGTGGCCAAAGCAAGGAATGCGGCGCAAAGATTGCTGGACGGTGCGTTTCCGATTTGGAAACTTAGGGAGGTAATTTTATGGGGTACTATTATACCTAATTTATAGAGCGCTGTTTTTGTTGATTTTTATTGATTTTATGGGTGTTGACTGTGCGCAGGAAACCGTTAGAAACCGCTCATCCAATTCAACCCCTGAAGGGTAGACACGATGAAGACATTTTCCGCAACACCGGCGGAGATCGATAAAAAGTGGATCCTGATCGACGCTGAAGGCGTTGTTCTGGGTCGTCTTGCCTCGATCATCGCTATGCGCCTACGTGGTAAACACAAGGCGACGTTCACACCGCACATGGATATGGGCGACAATGTGATCGTAATAAACGCCGATAAAATTCAGCTGACGGGTAAAAAGCGCGACAAGCCGAATTACTGGCACACCGGTTATCCGGGCGGCATCAAATCCCGCACCACTGGTCAGATCCTTGAAGGCAAGCATCCTGAGCGCGTTGTCACACAGGCCGTTAAGCGGATGTTGCCTGGCAACAAACTGAGCCGCCAAGTGATGACCAACCTTCGCGTTTATGCAGGTACCGAGCACCCGCATGAAGCGCAGTCACCTGATGTTCTGGACGTTAAGTCCATGAACAGCAAGAATACGCGGAGCTAAGTCCATGGCAGAAGATATCAAAACGCTGGACGACCTGAAGGACGTTGTGGCTGAGGGCGCTGTTGAAGCACCTGAAGCTTTTGTCGAGACCCTCGTGAAATACGAGCAGGTACGCGACGAACTGGGCCGTTCCTATGCAACCGGCAAGCGGAAAGATGCGGTTGCCCGCGTCTGGATCAAGCCGGGTTCGGGTAAAGTGGTGGTGAACGGGCGCGAGATGGCTGTTTATTTTGCACGGCCTGTTTTGCAGATGATCCTGCGCCAGCCATTCACTGTGGCCGGTGTCGACGGTCAGTTCGACGTGATGGCGACCGTCAAGGGTGGTGGTCTTTCGGGTCAGGCTGGTGCAGTTAAGCACGGAATTTCAAAAGCGCTTCAGCTTTATGATCCGACGCTTAGAGCCGCTCTGAAAGCCGCTGGGTTCCTGACACGCGACAGCCGCGTTGTTGAGCGTAAGAAGTACGGTAAGGCGAAAGCGCGTAAGAGCTTCCAGTTCTCCAAGCGTTAAGCTTTGCGACATACGATTTGGAAAGGCCGTCTCAGTGAGGCGGCCTTTTTGTTGGTGGCAGTTTATGCGCGCCTGAGAACGATCAGGCCCGCGCCGACGATCATGAGTATCCCCACTAGAGTGATTGCGCCCCAAAACCCAAGGACACTCCAAAGGGGAAGCGTTGGTGACTGCCTGCTGCCTAGTATAAAGGGGAATTGGCTACAGAGCGCATCCGAGGGGGGAGGCAAACAATCAACAACAGTCCACTGGTCGCAAACGCGCTGAGTGTCATCGTCAAATTATAGGAAAACGCTAGAGACCGGGGTCGAGATGTCTTGGAATTTCACGCGTGTGAGCATGTGCCCGCAGGCGTAAAAGGCCGCGCCGACAATCGACAGAAGTCCCTAGGGCGAAAAGGAATTTGTGCCGGGGCGCAAAAGAACAAGGACGCCGACAAAACCTATGCTGACGCCGAGCCAGCCGCGCGGTCCGACAGGTTCGCCGAAAATCGCGCTGAAAGCAGAGTCATGAAAATTGGAGCAAGGTAGATTCCAGCCCCGCTGTTGCGGGGCTGATAAAGGGGAGGGCGGCATAATATCCAAAGAGCCAGGTCGTGGTGCACAGGCTGCGAAGCAATGCCCAGCGATCAAACGTTCCGGCCAAGGGCTGCGCCCTTTTGAGCGTGAACCACGTATAGAACGCGAGGAACGGAGCGGAAAATAGCCCGCGCAGAGCAAAGAGCTGCCGTAGCGGCATAACGCCGTCGAACCATTTGAAGATGACCTCCTGAACCGAGATCAGGAACGCCGCCGAGAGTATCAGAAAGACGCCTAGAGCGGTTTTCGTGGGTCGTGCCGATTTGAAGCGTCATTTTGCAATTCTGGTCTGGGTTCAAACCCGAGAGTGCGCCTGTTTACCCGTGCAGTATGGGTAATCGTCCGCGGGCAGGCCAACGTTTTGCGAGGCTTCGCGGCGCATTTCCCTTGATGATCATTTGTCTTGATCGATCAGCCCCAGTCCACGCAAATAGATACCGATGCCGCTTTCGAGGAGATCTTCGGGCGGGAAAGGCGATTTTGTGCCGGGGGAGCCGCGCGCGAACAGTTCGACGACGCCGTGGCTCATGGCCCAGATATGGGCGGACACCATTTGCTTGGGCGGGCGTTTGTCTTCAGGGATGTGCTCTGCCAGACGGTCGGCGGCTTTTTCAAGCACCGCGAAAGAGCGCGCGGCGATGGCGGCCAGTTCTGGGGTTCGATTGATCGAGATGCCGCTTTCAAACATCGACACGTAATGGCCGGGGTGGCGGCGAGCGAAGGCGAGATAGGCGCGGCCCGTGGCCTCGAACGAGGCGAGGTCCGAGGGTTGTCCGGTCTCGTAGGCGTATTCCATGAGGTCGGCGAAGATCTCGTAGCCTTGCTGGGCGCACTCGGCGATGAGGTCTTCGCGCCCTTCAAAGTGGCGGTAGACGGCGGCAGGTGTCACGCCAGCCTGTTTGGCGGCCTCAGAAAGGGTGAAGCCGGTCGGCCCCTTCGCTTCGATCAATTCAAGCGCGGCATCGACCAAAGCCTGGCGCAGATTGCCGTGATGGTAGCCGCGTTTAGGCATTCCAGATGTCCGGACCGCCACAGATTTTGGCGTCTGGGGTCTTGATTTTGCCTTTGCCTGTGTAGCTTAGGTTGTGGAGGACGGCTTGGATCGCGGCCAGACGCGCACGTTTTTTGTCGTCCGAGCGCACGATGGTCCATGGCGCGTGGTCAGTGTGGGATCGGTCGAAAGTTTCTGAGATGGCCGAGGAATAGGCATCCCAACGCTTTAAGCCTTCGACGTCGATCCAGCTGAGCTTCCATTGTTTTAAAGGATCTTTTTCGCGTTTGAGGAAGCGGCGGAGTTGCTCGGCACGGCCGACGTTGAGCCAGATTTTCTTTAGAACAATGCCTTCCTCGACAAGCATTTTCTCAAAATCAGTGACTTGCGCGAAGAATTTTCCGCGCTGATCCGGAGTGCAGAAATCAAACACATGCTCGACGACGGCCCGGTTGTACCACGAGCGGTCAAAGAGGACGATTTCTCCTGCAGTGGGCAGGTGGTCGATATAGCGTTGAAAATACCACTCGCCGGCTTCGCGGTCCGAGGGTTTGGAGAGCGCCACGGTGCGCGCAACGCGAGGATTAAGGTTCTCTCGGAAGCGTTTGATTGTGCCGCCTTTTCCTGCAGCATCGCGGCCTTCGAAAACGATGACGACGCGTTTGCCGGTCTCTTTGACATCATTTTGAAAGCGCACCAGGTCGAGTTGTAGTTTCTCAACTGCATCTTCGTAGTCGGCTTTGTCCATCTCTTTTTCGTAGGGGAAACTGTTTGACAAGATGTCTTTTTTGCCCGCGTCCTGAATGGCCACACGCACCCACTTCGGGGCTTCGTTTTCAAAGAATGCGCTGATTGCGCCATCAAAGGGTAGTGACATGTTATCCGCCTTTACTTTGGTTGTACGTAAGCAGGCGAAGCGCTTAGCGCAATCCGGCACGGCTTGCCGCGCGATCTATTGCGGCGGTGACGTCATCTGGCACCACGTGATGTGGCATGTGGCCGAGGCCCCGAAGGGGGGTGAAATGGACGTCTTCCAACGTGTTTTCCAGCGGTTCTGCGTGGATCGAGGCATAGACCGTGACGTCGGAGGTGCCGTGGACGATTTCAACAGGCGTGGTGATTTCGGCGTAGCGCTTTGATTGCTCCACGATAAAGGGTCGCAGCGTGTTCACTTGTTGGTTCGAAGCACGCAGGGAATTGGTGCGCATTGCAAGCGGGATCCCGGCGTTTTTGTAGTAGGTATCCGGGGCTTTTTGAGGTGTGAAGGTGTTGTTGGCCGCGTTCTGTGCGTAGGCGGTAGTGACAAATGCCGAGGCAAGCGGGGCAACGATAGCGCTGCCGAGTTTGGAGCCAAGCAAGCGGTAGGTCACATTGACGTCGCCGGGCCAGGGGAGCGTCACGCCCGAGATAATGACAGTTGCTGCGTGAGGCTCATCAAGGGCCCACGCCATGGCGACGCCGCCGCCAAATGAGTGACCGGCGACGATGGGGTTTTCGGCGCCAAGTTGTTGCACAGCGGCCGAGAGCAATGCGGCTTGCTCAGCGGGGCTTTCGGCCCGGTTGTTGAAGGCGCCTTCGAATTCTTGCGCGCGTTCGGTCCAGCCGTGGCCGGGACGGTCGGGGATGAAGACGCGATAACGTTCCTCAAGCCGGTCGGCGAGAGCCAGCGCGATGTCGCGGGCGTTGGAGCCTGCGCCGTGGATCAGCACGAGATCGGGGCCAGCGCCGCGCACGATAACGTGCACGGTGCGGCCATTCACCTGAACCATCTCGCCTGTGGGCGGATAGAGCGCTTCGATAGCGGCTTCGCGTAGGTCGGCGCGCCTGTCCGTGAAGATGGCAAAAGCGATCACTGCCGCCGCGGCTATCAGGAGGCTGGTCAGCACGGGGCGGCGCATAGTCGGCTTTTAAGCGTGTTGCAGGGCATTCGGTGACATTTAGGTGACAAGGCGCGCGTGACCAGTGCGGTCATTTCCGCAAATCCGTCACGGTCTGGCCGATCTGATCCATGTCGTAAGGCGTGGTCAGATACATCTCGCTGATCCAGTTGCCGTAGAGCAAATGCGCATGGCTGCGCCAGCGGTTCTGCGGCTGTTGCGACGGGTCGTCGCCGGGATAGTAGTTCATTGGCACGTTGATCGGCGTGCCGCTTGAAATGTCGCGGTCGTATTCCTCTTTGAGGGTGCCGCTGTCGTATTCAAAGTGATTGAAGATGTAGAGCGCGCGATGCGCAGTGTCTTCGACAAGGCATGCGCCAGCCTCGTCAGAACCAAGCAGTGTGGTGAGGCCGACAGCGGTGTCAATCTCTGCTTGTTTCATCTCCGTCCAGCGGCTGACCGGGATCACAAACTCGTCCGAAAAGCCCCTTAGATAAGGGCTTTGTGGTGCGAGGTTCATGTGCCGAAAGCAGCCGAAAGCCTTAGCGTCGAGGATGTGTTTTCTGACGCTGTGGAAGTGATTGATCATCGCCATGCCACCCCAACAAACGCCGAAGGTCATGTGGACGTTGGTCTGGGTCCAGTCCATGACTTCTTTAAGTTCGTCCCAATAAGTGACGTCCTCGAAAGGCATGTGTTCGATGGGCGCGCCGGTGATGATCAGACCGTCGAATTTCTGATCTTTGATTTCCTGGAAGGGACGGTAAAATTCTTCCATGTGTTCCGCAGCCGTGTTTTTGGTCTGGTGCTCGGACATGCGGATTAGTTGCAGCTCGATCTGCAGCGGGGTCGCTCCGATCAGGCGGGCGAACTGGTTCTCGGTCTGGATCTTCTTTGGCATCAGGTTCAACAGGCCGATTTTCATCGGGCGGATGTCCTGCTTTTCGGCCGCATCTGCCGGCATCACCATCACACCCTCGCGCGTAAGCACGTCATAGGCGGGGAGGTTTGATGGCAGTTTGATGGGCATTTTCGGGTCGTTTCCTTTTTGCGTTAGAGGCGGAAATAGTCTTGTGATGGGGAGAGGACAAGGGGCGCTGGACGTCGACCCCGGTCGGGGCCTCACAACGAGGTATTTTTGAAAGGGTGAAGCTTTAGGGAAGTGCCTTGGCGATGAGGTCGATCATGTCGGCTTCGGTTTCAACGCGGGCAATGTCATCGGCTTGCACCGTTATGCCCCAGTTGTCGGCCATGGCGCGGTAGCGTGGCTGGCGGTGGGCGAGCGCACGCGCGTATGTCCAGCGTACGAAGGCGTCGGGGTCGACTTTGTCTTCAGGTTGGCTGGTTTCAGCGGAGTAGTCGGCCCAGGCTTTGGTGAGAAAGTCTGCGTTGTAGCACATTGGCTTGGGCGCGCGGTCAAAGCGTTGGACGAGTTCCTGGGTGTGGGCGTCAGATCCTTCGATCCAGACCATCAACACATTGTCGGCAAGCGCCGACAAGACGGGATCGTTTTTGTCTGCGGGATCTACGATTTCGCAGATCGAGCCTGATGTGTCGCAGATGAAATTCTCATAGCCATAAAGGTTTTGCGCGCGTTCAACGAAGTGTGCGGTATCCAGCAAGGCGGCGGCTTCTGCTGCGCGATGGAGATCTTGGCGGTGCAGGTATTCTGCGAAGAGCAGGCCGCCTTTTGCGGGGTCTCCCGGTTTGCCAAGGTAGGTTGAAAGCGGCGCAAGGTTATCGAACGTGATGTTGGATTGGATGTAGACGCTGTCGGATTTCAGAAGCTCCGCCAAAAGCGGCACCTTCATCGCCTCACGTTTGAAGTTATCAGCGATGTGTTCGCCCATGTAGCGGGTGCCGATGCGATAATCGACCGAGTAATGGAACCAGCCTTTGCCCTCGCGTAAGAGGTTTGAGATATGGGTTTTGCCAAGGCCGGACATGCCGAAAAGCATGATGCGCTTTTCGGGGGCGTTTCGCCAATCGGCGGCACTTTTATAGAGCATGGCGTCCTCGTTCCTTGGCCTAGACACGTCGATAGGCGCGGGGGTGGGAGGGGTCAATCAGGGCTGGCGGGATTTTCTGAAGGCGTGGCTTGCTCGCCCAAGCCCCCCCGCACGAAGGCGGGGCTCTTTGAACGTGAGTGATTGGTGGTGTTAGAAATAATAGCCCACGCGGATGCCCCCAGCGATGGCCGAATTGTCTGTGAAGCTTGCGCCAGCCGTCGTGTCGGTGTCGCCGATTTCCACGTAGCGTAGGCCGCCTGTGACTTTGCAGCAGTCCCCCCCAGTCACTCACGTTGGTCGTGAAGGCGACGTTTAGGAAGTCGCCTCTTAGGGGTCAATTAGGACGCCACGTCACAAAGTCTCGTGGGGCACGTGCGTCACAAAACCGTTACACAGCGCGGGGTTTTCGCGATTCGACCCAGATGTTGAGGTAATTGCCGCCGAATATCAGGGCCGCTCCGACAAAAACGAGCGGGTCGAGTACTTCGCCGTAAAACGCCATGCCGACAATTGCGATGACGGGCAGGCGGATGAAATCCATCGGTGTGACGACTGTGGCCGGTGCAATGGCGAGCGCATTGGTCAGGCACGTGTGGGCTAGAAGCCCCGCGACCGCAATCATGACGACCCAAGGCCAGCTAGACGCTGAGGGCCAGGCGATGTCGGCGTCATACCCGGCGGCGATGATGCCGAAAACGGCTTGCATTGCGGTTAGCCAGAAAAGGATGCCAAGGATCGTTTCGGTGCGCGTCAGCAGCTTAGTGCAGACGATTGAGCCGGCAAATCCGACAGCAGCGAGTGCGGCTATCGTTAGGCCCGCGGGGTCGCCGCCTGTGCCGGGGCGTGCCACAAGAAGCGCGCCTGCAAATCCAAGCGCGACCGCGATGAGGCGGGGTTTGGTGAGACGCTCACCCAGAAGGAAGGTCGCAAGGATCATGATCCAGATCGGCGATGTGAATTCGAGCGCGAACAACTGCGCCAGCGAGATCATCCCGAGTGCGTAGAGCCATAAGTTCTGGCCGGCGAAGTGAGAGAGGTTGCGGATCAGGTGCAGGCCAAGACGGTCACGACGCACTTCGCGGATTTTGCCAGTGGAAAAGCCGATGGCAAGCACGATGGCGAGCCCGATCAGCGACCGGTACATCATCATCTCGAAGGTATCGAGCTCGTGGTTAAGGGCGCGCCCGGCGACGGCCATGGACGAAAAGCTAACGATTGCCCCCGTCATCCAGGCCGCGGCCAGTAAAGGCCGCGACCCTTCGCTCATTCGAGGTATTGGATGTAGTCTTCGCGCGGCACGTTACCGGCTTGCGCAGCACTTGCAGCGCCAGCGCGCAGGACGTTAAGAGGCCACTTTACGCTTTCCCACAATAGGCCCGGTGTGATTTGAAATCCCCCGTCGGGGTCAGCGGCGACGTTTGTAATATCGCTGAACCCGGCCCAGCGGAACGAGGCGTTCGCGCGCGGCAGGTGGTAGCGATGCGTGACCAGAAGGATAGGTGCCGCTTTGCTGAGGTCTTCGATGTCGGCGGCGAAGATAGCGTTCTGCAGGGTTGAATGCGAGGCACCTTCGACGGTGATCGCGTTTTCCGGCACGCCGCCTGCGATTGCGGCGGCTTTCATGGCGTCGGCCACGGTTTCGGCGTCCGACTTTGAGCCGCCCGATAGGATCAAGCGGGGTGCGAGGCCTTCGTTGTAAAGAGCGACGGCACGGTTCAGGCGGGCTTCGGTCTCACCAAGCATGCCACCATTCTTGCCAGCGTTTCCAGAGACGACCACGATGGCCTCGGCCTCGGGAAGATCGATTTTAGCTTCGTACATCGCGACGTAAAGTCCGGTGCCGATGAGTGCGATCCAACCCGAAAGAATGGTGATCGCGAATATCCAGCGAATGAATTTCATAGAAATACCTGTTTGTTTTCACCCAAATAATGGCCGCTCCCGCGCCATTTGGGAAGTGTTAACTCATTGAGACCTTATCGCCCAACCTTCGGGCAGAATTCAGGTCAAAGTGGCTCAATATCGTGGCGAAAAGGCTCTTAATATGGAGATTATCTAGGAATTGTTGCCCACAACCAGAGTTTTGATTGTGTTTTATTCCATCTCGATCGTGCCTGGGGGCTTGGAAGTTACGTCATAAAATACCCGGTTGATGCCCTGCACTTCGTTGATGATCCGGGTGACGGTTTCACCAATGAAGTCGTGGGTGAAGGGGTAATAATCGGCCGTCATCCCGTCGACAGATGTGACGGCGCGCAGGGCGCAGGCGTAGTCATAGGTGCGTCCGTCGCCCATGACACCGACGGTGCGAACCGGCAGAATTGCCGCGAAGGCCTGCCAGATTTCATCATACAGCCCGTGTTTGCGGATCTGGTCGATGTAGACGACATCAGCTTGGCGCAGGATCTTGAGTTTTTCGCGGGTGATCTCTCCAGGGCAGCGGATAGCAAGGCCGGGGCCAGGGAAGGGGTGGCGGCCAATGAAGCTTGGGGGCAATCCCAGTTCACGGCCAAGGGCGCGCACTTCGTCTTTGAACAACTCGCGCAAAGGCTCGACAAGTTTCAGGCCCATTTTCTCAGGGAGACCGCCGACGTTGTGGTGGCTTTTGATCGTGACCGAGGGGCCGCCGGAGAAGCTGACGCTTTCGATCACATCCGGATAAAGCGTGCCCTGGGCGAGGAATTCAGCGCCGTCGATGTCGTTGGCGTATTTCTGGAAGACCTCGATGAAAAGCCGGCCGATGATTTTGCGCTTGGTTTCAGGGTCGGACTGGCCATCAAGCTCGCCAAGGAACAATTCGCTTTCGTCTGCGTGGATCAGCGGGATGTTGTAGTTGTCTCGGAACATCTTGACGACTTCGTCGGCTTCATTTTCGCGCAACAGGCCGTGGTCAACGAATACGCACGTCAGCTGGTCGCCGATGGCTTCATGGATGAGGACCGCGGCGACGGACGAATCGACGCCGCCCGACAGACCGCAGATCACCTTTTTGTCGCCGACTTGCTCGCGGATTTTTCGGATTGCTTCTTCACGGTAAGCACCCATGGTCCAGTCGCCGCCGAAGCCTGCAAGCCGCACGAAGTTTTCGTAGAGTTTAGCGCCCTTAGGTGTGTGGTGTACCTCGGGGTGGAATTGCACCGCGAAAAAGTTGCGATTGGGGTCTGCCGTGATGGCGAATGGGGCGTTTGGGGAGGTGCCGAAGACCTCAAAACCCGGCGCAATTTCGGCCACGTGGTCGCCGTGGCTCATCCAGACTTGCTCGCGTCCATCGTCAAACCAGCCCTCAAGAAGCGGGGATTGGTTTTCCGGCGTCACGTAGGCGCGGCCGAATTCTGCGGTGCCGCCGCCGCCGGAGATTTTGCCACCTTCAACGCGACCGCCGAGCATTTGCATCATGACTTGCTGGCCATAGCAGATGCCGAGCACCGGCACGCCGCGTTCGAAAACGCTTGCAGGTGGACGCGGAGAGCCATCGTGCACGACGCTTGCCGGGCCACCCGAAAGTATCACGGCCTTGGGCTCGAAGTCTGCAAGGAATTCATCAGTCACAGTCTGAAATGGGTGGATTTCGCAATAGACGTTAAGTTCGCGCAGGCGGCGGGCAATAAGCTGCGTCACCTGGCTGCCGAAGTCGATGATGAGAAGGCGGTCGTGGGCTTGATCTGTCATGATCGCTGATTAGGCGCGGGGCGCGTTATGTGCAAGGTGGTTTGGGGGTTTGGACCGGGTGGCGTGAGTGCGCGAGCACGTTTTTCTTCAAGATCAGGGGCTCATGTCGTTTTCGCTTGGCAGAAGCCGCTATTTGGCCGTAGCGCGGGGGGCGCTGGTGTATCGTCTGGAAAATCACTTTTTCTCGGAGCGTGGATTATGGCTGAAGTTGGTGAGCGGCGGCGGGCACGGGGTGGCGGTGGTGCGGCTAGGCGCGCTGAACGAACAGCGGTGCGCATTGAGGTTGCGAAGTATATCGAGCGCAATATTCCGAACTATGAAGTTCTGAACGAAGAAGCCCTGGCGATTATTGAGGCGAATGCAGAAACCGTTCTGGAAGAGATCGGTGTTGCTTTTGTTGATAATCCGGCCGCTCTGAAGCGCTGGAAGGATGCGGGCGCAGATGTTGAGGGCGAGCGGGTTCGACTGCCCAAAGGCTTGGCGCGCAAGCTGTGCAAGACGGCGCCGTCTTCATACATCCAGCACGCCCGCAATCCTGAGCGAAGCGTTGAAATCGGTGGCGGCAGTATGGTTCTGGCGCCGGTTTATGGTCCGCCGTTTGTCCGCGATGCCATGGGTGGGCGGCGCTATGCGACGATGGAAGATTTCGAGAAATTCGTGAAGCTGGCCTATATGTCGAAGTGGATGCACCATTCCGGTGGCACAGTGTGTGAACCGACTGATGTTGCGGTGAACAAGCGGCATCTGGATATGTTGCTGGCGCATATGACGTTGTCTGACAAGCCGTTCATGGGGTCAGTGACCGAGCCGTCACGAGCGCAAGATTCGGTAGAGATGTGTCAGATCCTGTTTGGCAAAGACTTCGTGGCCGAGAACACGGTGATGACGTCACTGATCAATATCAACTCTCCGCTGACATTTGATTCGACCATGATGGGCGCGTTGGAGATTTATGCGAAGAATAATCAGGCGACGATCATTTCGCCGTTTATCGTGGGCGGCGCGATGGCACCCGTCAGTGTGGCGGGAACGTTGACGCAAGTGACGGCCGAGATTTTGGCGGGCGTTGCCTATAGCCAATTGGTGCGCCCCGGCGCTCCGGTGATTGCAGGGGCGTTTGTGACGTCGATTGATATGAACTCGGGCGCTCCGACTTTTGGTACTCCTGAAGCGGCGCATATCACGTATGGTGTGGGGCAGATCGTGCGGCGCCTTGGGCTTCCCTATCGCTCGGCCGGTTCGTTTTGTGGATCGAAACTGCCGGATGCGCAGGCAGGATATGAAACTGCAAATTCGCTGAATGTCGGGCTTTTGGCCGGTGTGAACTTCATGCTGCACGCGGCCGGTTGGCTTGAGGGCGGGCTTGTCGCCAGCTTGGAGAAGTTTGTCATGGACGCTGACCAGCTTGGCACTCTGCATCATCTGGCGCGTGGCATTGACGTGTCGGAGAACGGGCAGGCGATGGATGCGATCCGCGAAGTAGGGCCGGGGGGGCATTACCTAGGTTGTGCGCACACGCAAGCGAACTTTAAGGACGCTTTCTGGCGGACGGATTTGCTGGACTACAAACCTTATGAGACCTGGGCCGAAGAGGGCGAGCGTGACACGGTTACATTGGCCGGGGCGCGGGTTGAGAAGCTTTTGCGCGATTATCAGGCGCCGCCGCTGGATCCGGTGACGCGTGAGGCGCTTGTGGCCTATGTGGCCAACAAGAAAGCGTCCGAGCCCGATGCCTTTGGTTAAAGAAAGGCATACGCGCCTTCCGGATTTCGGGGGCGCGCTTTCATAAGGCGTGCCTCGCCGATCAGCGCGATCAACACTTCAAGATGACGTGCGACCGAATAGGCCACGTCGCCGTTCGTGTGTGGCCTCAATTTCGGCTTCGGTGTGCATCAGATCAGTCAATACTCCATCCGGTCCTTTTTCTGGCTTTCGAAGGACGTGTGCCAGCCTACGCTCTCGGCTGTAGTTGGCAAGTCCGTGGCGGCCGGCGCGGATCAGCATGCAGGGGGCGGCGAAGCGTTACAATATGCGCCAGAGGATCGGCCATTTTATGATTCCTTTGATTAATAATCTTATGGCCTTAGCGCAACTTTAGCATGTATCGTTTGGCGACTAAAATATGCGTTCGCGCGAATTTACAGTTGCTTAGAATTGCCGGATCAATCTGCTGACTGTCGGAGTTGTTCGCTGCTCGGAAATTTTCGCAACCAAAGGTTGCTTACAGTTAAGGTAAATGAGTGCCATTGAATTGGCGGCTCATAGTATCGAGTCCGACGTAAAGGAGATTGCCAGTTGCAAAGTATGACAGCGAAAGCATCGACCCCTCGCGTTCCCGAATGGGTGCCGCAAGAGGTCTGCCGATATCTCGCGCATACTGAGCAAGGGCAGCCGGCGCGGTCGCTTGCGCGGGAGGCGGGGTGTTATGCGTCGACTATTCTGCGGCAGTTACGCCGTTATGACTTTCTTATGCACCTTGCCTTGAGCCGTTTGGGCCTGGCGCAAGGAGATGAAAATGCAGCCCATAATGATGTCGAGTACGAAGAAACGATGGCCCTTGCTCTGAATACTCAAGATGTGGTGATGCCTGATCACGCCGGGATTCGCGCCGAGGCGCCTCGGGTTTTACGGCGGATGAATTAGCCGGGGGCTTGTCTGGTATTAACCGAGGATATGGAGGAAGCATTGGTCTTGCGCGAGAGCGCCGGTGGCGAGACGCTGCACACTGCGGTGATCGAGCCCCTTTAGCTGAGGCATTGGCGTTGAAAGACTGGGTCACACTGCACAGCGACGGGAGGATCAAGCGATACCGTATCAGTACCACCGGCCGCCACGCGTTGAAGCGTTTTCTGGCCGAAGAGGAGGCTTTGCGCGCCGGTATGAGCGAAGAGGCCAACCCCTTTGCCGCGCAGCACGGTGAGCTTGCGACGCGTACCGACTGGGATGGTCACGGAACCCGGCGGCGCGTGCGGTATAACGCGACTGAAAGCTCGTTTTATCTTTGGCGCGGCGGCGCTACAAAACAAGGGAGCCATTTTTGTCCAGCGATCTTGAGGCCGCAGGCGAACGGTCGCGGGAGGACTTTCAGCTGGCTCAGTTGGGGCCGCGGGTGGCGCAGAATTGGGACAGGTCTCTGACGGCGGGCGGACACAGCGATTGCGTGTCGTCCGGTAGAGGCGGTGGGTCTGAAGCGGCGCGAAAACGTATTGCAGAGGCGCTAAGCGATCTTGCTCCCGGCCTTGGTGATGTGGTTTTGCGGCTTTGCTGTTTCCACGAGGGGATCGAGTCCACAGAAAGGCGAATGGGATTGTCGGCGCGGTCGGGCAAGATCGTGCTGCGTACCGCTTTGTTCAGGCTGAAAAAGCATTATGACTCGGGGTCGGGAAATTGGTATCCGCTAATTGACAAAGTACGCGATTCTGAACGGACGCCCAACAGATTGGTTGCATCTGGTGCATAGCCGCCATGTGCGACCTTTCGATTGTTGGACTTCGCGGCGTGAGAGGTTTACTTCGGGGGGCAAGAGGAACTGTGATGACCAAAAAAGACCTTAAAATTCCCGCGCTGCGCCATCCTGAGAAACAGCGCCGTCCGGACAATGCTCAGCCCAAAAAGCCTGATTGGATCCGTGTGAAGGCTCCGGTCAGCGAGGGTTATAAGAAGACCCGCGATATTATGCGCGAGCATAAGCTGGTGACGGTGTGCGAAGAAGCTGGTTGCCCGAACGTGGGTGAGTGCTGGAGCCAAGGTCACGCGACGATGATGATCATGGGCGATGTTTGCACGCGGGCTTGCACGTTCTGCAACATCGCGACGGGCAAGCCGCCTGAGGATTTGGACGTCTTCGAGCCGGGGCGCGTGGCGGACGCAGTGAAGAAGTTGGGGCTGAACCACGTGGTGGTGACGTCCGTCGACCGCGATGACGTGGAAGACGGTGGTGCGGAACATTTCGCGCAGACCATCCGAGCGATCCGTCGCCAAAGCCCCTCTACGACGATTGAGATTTTGACGCCTGATTTTATCCGTTGTGATCCGTCGGTTTTGGAAGTGGTCGTGGCCGCCAAGCCGGATGTGTTCAACCATAACCTTGAGACAGTACCGGGACTTTACACCGAGGTGCGTCCGGGCGCGCGGTATTTCCATTCCTTGCGGCTTTTGCAGCGGGTGAAGGAGATCGATCCGACGATGTTCACCAAATCGGGGATCATGCTTGGTTTAGGCGAGGACAAGAAGGCGGTTCATGCCGTGATGGATGATATGCGCGCCGCAGACATCGATTTTCTGACGATAGGCCAGTACTTGCAGCCGACACCAAAGCACCATGCGGTTGATCGCTTTGTGACCCCAGAAGAGTTCGCGGCCTTTGAGACGGCAGCGTACGGCAAGGGCTTCTTGATGGTTTCAGCGACACCTTTGACGCGGTCTTCCTATCATGCGGGCGACGATTTTGCGCGGCTGCGCGAAGCGCGCCTTAGGAAACTTGGGGCTGTCTGAGCCTGCCGAACTGCCGATTATTCGGTGGCAGGTAAGGCTTTGATGTAGGCGGCAATTGCGGCGCGGTCTTCCGGCGGCAGTTTGGATGTGCCTTCGATCACGGCAGCCATACCACCGCCTGCGCTGTCAAAATCTGGGGTGAGTCCGGTTTCCAGATAATAGGCGATGTCATCCGCTGACCATTTCAGTTGTGCGGGCGAAAGTCCCGGGGTTTTACCTTTGCCGCTTGGGTCCGGGGCGCCTGCCATCCAGCGGTTGTTTTGCAGTCCGCCCAGCGCTGTGCGCGGTGTATGGCATTCGGCGCAATGGCCGATCGCTTCGGCGAGGTAGCGGCCGCGTTCGGTGTCTCTGGCGGGTTGAACAAAGGCTGTGCGGAAATAGAGTGCTTTCCAGACACCAACTCCGGCACGCATGTTGAAGGGGAAAGTCAGGCGATGCGATTGGCTCGGCTGATCCGAGCTGGGCAATGTGGCGATGTAGGCCCATAGGTTTGCGACATCAGTGTCGGTCATCCGCGCATAGGATGCGTAAGGAAACGCCGGGAAATAGTGTTTTCCGTCTGGCGATGTGCCTTGGCGCAAAGCGTTGAAGAAATCGACCTGTGACCAATTGCCGATGCCATTTAGCATATCTGGCGAGATGTTCGGGGCGACAAAGGTTCCAAAATCTGTGGTGAATTCACGCCCCCCAGCCAGAACAGCTTTGTCGCCATCTGGTGAGGTGTGGCACGAGGCACATGAGCCAAGTGCAAACACCATTTCACCAGCGGCTGCGTTGCCTTCTATGGCCGAAACCGTGTCCGCTTCCACAGTAAGAGGCCGCGTGACCCATAGGCCGCCCGCCAGCGTCGCAATTGCGCCAAAGGCGGTGATGATCAAAAGACGTCTCATGGTCGTCACCCTAACTGGCTGTGAGGCCCGCGCGAACACGCACCCCAGACGTTATCACGTCTTTAGTTGCGTGAGATGCGGTAGGGTCGATGACATGCCGTACAGCTTGCGCCGACAGGTCCAAGTGCCGGGCCGATGGCCTCAACGCCGTCGCTTGCAACGGCTGCAAGTGCGACCGTCGCAGCAGCAAGCTGCCCCCCGATTTCGCGGGCGGTCGAGCCAGATTCGAAAATTGCAGGCAGAGTGCGGGTCTCGTCGCCAAGTTCGGCATTGGTGGTGCCGGGAATCCAATATGTGGATTGGTTCAACGTGGTAAGAATAACCATATTGTCGGCGGCTGCCTGCGCTGCTGCGGCGTCATAGTCGGCATTGCCACGGACCATGTTGCCAAGGATTGTCAGGTTGTGTTGGTAAATCTGCATATGGGCTTTGCGCGCCGTCACAGCAGGGTTGCCGTCGTGTCCACCTGCAAATGCAGTGCATGTGGTTGCGGCGATTGTTGCTGAAAGCGCCAGAGTAAGAAGAAATTTCATTTGGACATGTCTCCGAAAAACGGTTTGTTGGCTAAAAGGTAGTGTGGTGCGATAAAAAGGAAACTCGCGAATTGTGCGGATTGTCTGCGCTTTGGCGCACAATGATTTGATGTTGCGGGCAAGGGGCGGGCAATTGACTTAGAACTCGAAGCCGACAGACAGGCCGAACGCCGGATCCTCGCTTGTTACGCCATCCACGCCGCCCTGGAAAAAAGCGCCGCCTTCGGTGGCCACAGAGGCACCAAGTCCAAATCGGGTGACGGTGGCGTCCAGCGTATCGCGCAGGCCGGAAATGCCGAGCGATACGCTTGGCGTGACCGCAAGACCAAGATAGACTTGGCTGAGGGTACGGCCCTCGTCTTCACTCGTGCGAAAAAGATCGACGCCGGCTGTGGCGATGCCGCGGGTCATTTCCGTGCCAAGGCGAAAGCGCTGTTCGTCGCCATCAGATTCTGCGCCGCCATACACGGCCGCGTTGTCGACGGCAGTAATTTGCCGCAAATCGTAACGACCGGCAACGCCAAGGATTGAAAGGCTGGATTGTTCAATGCTGTGGAAAGACGTGCCAAAGCTGACCGGACCTTGCGTGGCAGCAATTCGGAGCCCGGCGCCAAGCGTCTCATTGAGCGCCGCTTCGGCAGCGAGGGGGCGCAGGGTCTGTGGGACACCCGGCGCGCCTGTCGGCAGCGGACCAGCATCAAGAATTGAGCGGGGACGCCCGACGTCAACTTCGCCGAACGGCAGGTCGAACCCGGCGCTTGCGTAGGCTGCGCGGCGATCGTCATAAGTGGAGATGCCAAGGCGCAAGTGCGGTTCGATGATCGCGCCGCCAAACCGATAGTTTGTCTTTAGCGTTGCATCGGGGACGGAAGCATTCGCTTTGAAATCGAGACGGATCGCCGGATCTTCGATCGTCACGTCAACGCTTTCGGCAAAGCCGGGCGTCGAGAGACAAATCAAAATGGCGACAGCGAGGGGGTGGCGCAAAAACGCGATCCTTAAACGATACCCCTCCCCGTAGAAGACACTAAGGTGAGTCGCCTGATGAGGTCAGGCATATCGGTGAAGTTTCGGCTGACGTAGTTAAGAATGTGTTAAATGCGTCGCAGACACAGTCTGAGTGTTGCTTATGTGAACCGAACTTTCCCTATATAGGGCAGGTTTCGGTTCCGTTGCGCGTAGTCGATGCCGTAGCCGACGACGAACTCGTCAGGAATTTCGAATCCTGTCCAGGTCGCGCGGATATTGGTTTCGCGCCGTGATGGCTTGTCGAGAAGGGCGATGGTTTCAAGTCGTTTCGGCTCGCGCGTGGCCAGAAGTTGGGTCACGTGGCTTAGCGTGAAACCGGTATCGACGATATCTTCGACAACGAGCACATCGCGACCACCTATCTCGCCGCGCAAGTCTTTCAGAATGCGAACTTCACGGCTGCTTTCAGTGCTGTCGCCGTAGGACGAGGCTTCGAGAAAGTCGACCTCGACGTTCAAGTCCAATTCGCGCACGAGATCGGCAATAAAGACGAACGAGCCCCGCAAAAGGCCGACCACAACCAGCTTATCGGTATCAGCGAAGGCGGTTTTGATCTCGCTGGCAAGGACCTCGATCCGGGCGGCGATAGACTTAGCGGAAATCATTTCGTCGATTACATATTGCTGCGTCACGTTCGCATCCCCTCTTGACTGTCCCCGGTGTCTCTACACTTAAGGAGCGAGCTCTGGCCAGTCCGAAGCCAAATCAAGACCCCAAATAAAAGACCGAAGCGATGCCGACACACGAAGAAACCCGCCGCCTGCCGTATTCGGCTCAACAAATGTATGACCTTGTCGCGGATGTTGCGCGGTACCCGGAGTTTTTGCCGTGGACGGCCGCTGCGCGGATCCGGTCCATACAGAAAGTCGGCGAAAGCGAAGTGATGCTGGCCGATCTTGTGATCTCGTTCAAAGTATTTCGCGAACGATTTGGCAGTCGTGTCGTGCTGTGGCCGCAGGACCGTTGGATTGACACGGAATACCTGGACGGGCCATTTGAACATATGATCTCGAACTGGAAGTTCACCGAGGCTGACGATGGGTGCGAGGTGTTTTTTCACGTGGATTTCGCGTTCCGCAACAGATTTTTGCAATCAACGGCGACGTTGTTTTTTGACGATGCCATGCAGCGGATTGTACGTGCGTTCGAGCGTCGCGCGAAGGATCTGTACGGGGAATAAACTTTTGAACGGCCGGGACCAGAGGCCCCGGCCTTGGCGTGTTTACGACGACATATCGTAGGCGCGCTCGCCGTGTTGGGCGAGATCCAGGCCTGTGGTTTCGGTTTCTTCGTCAACGCGCAGAGCGAAGATCGCTTTGACTATGACGACCAAGGTCGACGTCACAACAACAGTGTAGATGCCGACAATTGTGATGCCGCCAAGCTGTGCGGCCCATGTGCCTTGGCCGAGAACGGCGATCATGATCGTGCCGAAGATGCCGCCGACGCCGTGGACTGCGAATACATCGAGCGTGTCGTCGATTTTCAACTTGTTGCGGATGAGTTTGACAGCCTCTTGGCACAATATGCCCGCAATTGCGCCTATTATCAGGGCCTCGATCGGGCCCACAAAGCCGCTGGCGGGGGTGATCGAGGCGAGGCCTGCGATGGTGCCGGTCACAAGGCCGACCATGGAGGATTTTCCGTATTTGATCCGCTCCCAAAGCGCCCAGGTCAAGGAGGCTGTTGCGGCAGAGATATGGGTCACTGTCAGCGCCATTGCAGCGCCTCCGTCAGCAGCAAGTTGCGAGCCTCCGTTAAAGCCAAACCATCCGACCCAAAGCATGGCCGCGCCGATCATGACGAAGCCAGGATTATGGGGCGGTGTTGTCTGGTTGGCGCGCGCGCCGAGGAACACGGCGATCACAAGCGCGGCGAGGCCTGCAGTTTCATGGACCACGATGCCGCCTGCAAAGTCGCGCACCCCGGTTTCGCCGAAAATGCCGCCGTCGGACAGTATTCCGCCACCCCATATCCAGTGAACGACCGGCGCATAGCACAGGAGCATCCAGAGCGTGGAAAAGGTGACGACAAAGGCGAAGTTCGCGCGTTCGACGTAGGCGCCGACGATGAGGGCAGGGGTTATAATGGCGAAGGTCATCTGGAAGGCAAAGAAGAGCACTTCGGGCAAGGTGCCGGCGAGGCTGTCGGCCGTGACGCCATTCAGGAACATCTTGTCGAGGCCGCCCCAAAGTCCAGAGCCGCCAGGACCAAAGGCGATGGTGTAGCCGAAAGCGAGCCATGCCACCGACATCGCACAGGCGATGGTGTAACAATGCATGAAGACGCTGAGTACGTTTCGCGCCCGCACAAGGCCGCCGTAAAAGAGGGCGAGGCCCGGCAATGTCATGAACAGCACAAGTGCTGTGGCTACGATTATCCAGGCGGTGTCGGCTCCGACCATGATCTGTCCCTCCGATATGCGTTTTGGGTGAGGAACAGTGATGGGCGTGCAAATAAAAGCGGCAAATGGGTTAAGTTGCGTTCATTTCTTATGCGAGACGTCAAGCGATGGCAGATTGGGCGGTTTTTGGGTGGCTATGCACAAAAAGCAGGCGCTTTAGGAAAGTGCGGCTGAGAGGAGGTTCAGGGCGTGGCTCACCGTTGACTGTCGCACTTTGGCGCGTCCGAGCGGACCGAAGTCAATGGTTTCCACGTGAGGCGCTGTGCCGTTTTGCGCAATAGCAAAACACACGCGTCCTTCGGGTTTGTAGTCTGATCCGCCGGGCCCCGCGAGGCCGGTTACAGAGACCGTGAGTGTCGCATCAGAGTGGCGTAGTGCGCCGGATGCCATCGCTTGGGCGACTTCTTCGCTGACGGCTCCGAATGTTTTGATGGTATCGGGGTCAACGCCCAGCATTTCGATTTTTGCGGCATTGGAATAGGTGACGAAACCGCGATCAAACACATCCGATGAGCCGGGGATTTCGGTGATGGCTCCCGAGATCAGACCGCCGGTGCAGCTTTCTGCAGTGGCGATCACTGCGCCCTTGCGGCGAGCGAGGTCTATGAGGTTTGCCGGTTTCATTCTTGATCCGGAATATCGCCGAGAATGCCTGTGTGGATGAGGGCTGCGAGCCCTATAACCACAATTGCAGCGAAGATGCCTGCCAACACGTCGTCAAGCATTACGCCTATAGCGTCGCCGCGCGCGTCGATTTTGCCGATAATCCATGGCTTCCAGATATCGAAGAGACGAAACAGCAAAAAAGCGGAAACAATCCCGGGCCAAAGCAAGAGGGGGCTGATGCCTGTGCGATATGCGCCGAACGCGACCGGCAAAAGCGCGATCCACTGGCCGACGACTTCGTCGATAACGACCCACGATGGATCATGGTCGTCCTGGCCTTTAAGTTCGGCGTTTATAACGTAGATTCCCAAAGCATAGAGAAGGACTGCTCCGACCACCAAGCCGACGGGGCCGACGGCCATATAGATAAGCCACGCCGCCGGGAGGGCTGCGAGCGAGCCCCATGTGCCGGGTGCGGGACGGATGTAGCCGGCGCCAAAGAAGCTGAGTGCGAGCCGGTTCATGGCGCGATCAGGGTGACGGTCGCCATGCAAGCGATCCCTTCACCACGGCCAGGGAAGCCAAGTTTTTCTGACGTTGTCGCTTTTACGCTGATGCGACTGGGTTCGGTATTTGTGATGCGAGCAACTTCTTTTTGCATATCGGCTGCGTGTGGGGCGATTTTAGGAAATTCGCAGATCAGCGTACAGTCGATGTTTGAAATTCGGAAACCTCGGGACGCTGCAAGGTCTGCGGCGTGGGTGAGGAAAGTCCCGGAAGCGGCCCCTTTCCATTGCGGATCGGTTGGCGGGAAGTGGCGGCCAATGTCGCCTTCGCTGAGCGCGCCGTAAATGGCGTCGGTGATCGTGTGGAGGCCGACGTCCGCGTCGGAGTGACCTTGCAGGCCGCGAGAATGGGGAATGGTGACGCCACAAAGGATCACGTGATCTCCGGAACCGAAGCGGTGGACGTCAAAGCCGTTGCCGACGCGAATATCCATGGGAGTTTCGGACCTTTCTTGCAGGAGGCGTTCCGCGCGGTTGAAGTCTTCCGGGCCCGTGATTTTAACGTTGGCAGGGTCACCCTCGACGATTGTCACTGTGATGCCGGCGAGGCGTGCAATCTCAACGTCGTCCGCTGCGTCGGCGTTTGCGGTTTCGTGGGCTGCGATGATCTTTGCAAGATCAAAGCCTTGCGGGGTTTGTGCGCGGTAAACTCCGGTGCGGTCCTGAGTACCCACGACGGTGTTGTCCTTGCCGTGCCAAAGCGCATCGGTGACGGCTATGGCGGGCGCAGCTGCATCACTACTTTTAAGCGCAGCAATCACTCGGTCGATGACAGCATGCGAAATGAGAGGGCGCGCAACGTCGTGGATCAGGACGTGATCGACGCGACCCGCAAGAGCCGCGAGGCCTGCGCGCACGGAGGCCGTGCGCGTTTCGCCTCCGGCCACGATGGCACCGCCGGTGTCTGCGGGCCAGAGGTCGGTTGCGATGTCGTCTGGGTGCACCACAATCACGATGCTGTCGATGAGCGGGTGTGAGGTGAAGGCGGCAAGCGTGTGGCTCGCCACCGTTGCGCCTGCTAAAGGACGCCATTGTTTGGGAAGTCCCCCGCCTGCGCGGGTCCCCCGACCGGCGGCAACGATGACGGCTCCAACGCTCAATTTTGGGTCTCTCGTGTCATTCCATTCGTCTAGGCAATGGCGATGCCAGTGACAATGGTCGCATTCGCCCGGATAGATGCCCAAAAAATAGGCATATGCCGATTAGCGAGGCTTTTCGCCTTCGAAAAATTGGATCTACCTTTGAATTGGCCTATCTAACAACTCATTGCTCAAGGAATAAGCATGACAATTGCCGTTGGCTCCCTATCACTCGACCCGCCTGTGTTTTTAGCCCCTATGGCTGGTATCACCGACTTGCCGTTTCGCCGGCTGGTTGCGTCTTTTGGCGCGGGCCTTGTTGTGAGCGAGATGGTGGCCAGTCAAGAGATGGTTCAGGCAAAGCCTGGCGTTCGGGAGAAAGCCGAGCTTGGGTTTGGCGAGCAGGCGACCTCGGTGCAGCTCGCAGGGCGCGATGTGTATTGGATCGCAGAGGCCGCAAGGATGGTTGAGGCAAACGGCGCGAAGATCATCGATATCAATATGGGCTGCCCCGCGAAGAAGGTGACGGGCGGTTTGTCGGGATCGGCTTTGATGAAGACCCCGGACCATGCGTTGTCTCTGATCGAAGCAGTCGTAGGCGCGGTCGCAGTGCCGGTGACACTTAAAATGCGGCTTGGCTGGGACGACGATTGTCTGAATGCACCCTTCATTGCCCGTCGTGCCGAGGCGGCGGGCGTGCAGATGCTGACGATCCACGGGCGTACACGCTGTCAGTTTTACAAAGGCCGCGCCGATTGGGCAGCGATCCGGGCGGTGAAGGATGCTGTGTCGATCCCGGTGATTGCCAATGGCGACATCGTGGATTTGACATCCGCCAAAACAGCCCTTGCGGCGTCGGGTGCGGACGGCGTGATGGTAGGCCGAGGGGCGCAAGGAACGCCATGGCGGCTTGCCGAAATTGCGCACGCGCTTGGACGCGGGATTGCACCTGATATTCCGCGGGGCCGCGATTTGGTAGAGATGGTTCTTCGCCATTTTGAGGACACGGTTGAATTTTACGGGCCCCAGCTTGGCGGGCGTGTCGTGCGTAAACACTTGGGTTGGTACATGGATCATGTGGGCACTGACCCCGGCTTGCGAAAAGCACTTTTGACGTCGGACGTGGAACGTGCGCGCGAGTTGATTCCCGACGCGATGGACGCGCGGGTGGCGGCATGAACACGTTTCACGACATGCTGTGGCTATCGCTTCCGATCCCGGCGTTCCTGATCGATCCGGGCGATGTGATTGCGGAAGTGAACCCGGCAGCTGAAAGTTTTTTGAACGCGAGTGTGCGGTCGGTGCGCGGCGCACCTTTGTTCGACATTTTGGCGATTGATTCCCCGATTGATGATGCGTTCCGGCGCGTGCGGCAGGATCAGTCGTCGCTTTTTATGAACAACGTGGATGTCGGGACAGGGAACACGAGGCCTGTGCGCTCTAACGTGCAGATTGCTCCGATGACGGGGATGCCCGGCTACGTGCTGGTGCTTATGGAGCCGCGCGGCCTGGCGGATCGCCTAGGGCGGTCATTTTCGGTCAAATCGTCGGCAAATTCGGCGATTGGCATGGCAGAGATGCTTGCCCACGAGATTAAAAACCCGCTGGCCGGCATTACAGGTGCTGCGCAGCTTTTGAGCATGGGCCTTGCGGGGGATGATCTTGAGCTGACCGATCTGATCGTCAGTGAGAGCCGCCGCATCGTGAAGCTGCTGGAGCAAGTTGAGCAGTTTGGAAACCTAAGACCGCCCGAACGCCGGGCAGTGAATGTGCACGATCTTCTGGACCGCGCCCGCAAGTCGGCGATGATTGGGTTTGCCGCACATATGTCGATTGTCGAGGATTATGATCCGTCGCTGCCGTCGACCCATGTTGATGGCGACCAGATGCTTCAGGTCTTTCTGAACCTTTTGAAGAACGCGGCTGAGGCAGCGGGAGACACCAAAGGCACCATCCGTATCCGCACATTCTACGAAATGTCGCTGCGGCTGCGGCGCAAGGACGGCACGGGGTCCCTGCCACTTCAGGTGGAGATCATTGATGACGGGCCTGGCCTGCCACCAGAGATTGCGCAGGATGTGTTCGATCCGTTCATTTCGAGTCGTGAGAACGGTACGGGGCTTGGCCTTGCGTTGGTGAGCAAAATCATCTCGGACCACGATGGCTGGATCAGTGTCGACAGCGTTCCGGGACGTACAGTTTTTAGAATATCTCTCCCTGTTGCGCCGAAAGAAGACTGAAGGGTAACAGGGTTTAATACGTAGGAGGCACTATCCAATGGACGGCACAATTCTGGTCGCGGATGACGACAGAACGATACGAACCGTTCTAACGCAAGCTTTGACGCGCGCTGGCTGCAAAGTACACGCGACATCGTCTTTGGTGACGCTGATGCGCTGGGTCGAAGAGGGCAAAGGCGATCTGGTAATCTCGGATGTGATGATGCCGGATGGCAATGGGCTTGATCAGTTGCCGCTGATTGCTGAGCAGCGCCCTGGTTTGCCGGTCATTGTGATTTCTGCTCAAAACACGATTATGACGGCCATTCAGGCGACGGAAGCCGATGCCTATGACTATTTGCCGAAACCGTTTGATCTGCCGGATCTGATGAAGCGTGCGGCCCGCGCGCTGGAAGTAAAGCGGCGCGCACCAGCGCCGCGCACCGAGGCCAGCCGCGATACGGGCGAGGATTTGCCTTTGGTTGGGCGCACGCCTGGGATGCAGGCAATCTATCGCTTGGTCGCGCGGGTTATGAATGCTGATTTGCCGATTTTGATCACCGGTGAAAGCGGCACTGGCAAGTCTTTGATCGCGCGGGCGATCCATGATTTATCTGACCGGCGTACGTTGCCGTTTGTTGTCGCCAGTGGCAGCGACCTAGCGCAGATGGAGGGGCCTGCGGCTTTGATTTCGCGGGTTCGCAATGGCACTCTTTTGTTCGACGAGGTTGGCGATCTGAATGAGGATGCGCAGGCGCGCATTGTCCGGATGCTGGACAGCTTCACCGACAATGCCCCCCGGATCATGGCGACCAGTCAGGCGGACCTAGCGTTAAAGCTGGATCAGGGAATGTTTCGGTCGGACCTTTATTACCGGCTTGGTGGTGTTTCACTTGCGGTGCCGTCATTGCGCGAACGGGTTGAAGATATTCCGCTTCTTGCAGGTCACTTCTTTGCCCGCGCCGAACGGGATGGTCTGCCATCGCGAAAGTTTACACCGCAAGGTTTGGAGCTTGTGCGCGCCTACTCCTGGCCGGGCAACGTGCGGCAGTTAGAGAATACGATCCGCCGTCTGTCGATCACCGGTGGCGAAGAGGAGATCGGACGGGCAGAAGTCGAAGTTGTTCTTGGAAATCAGCCGGCGATTGAGCCGCTGACCGGAGGTGGCAACAGCGAAAAGCTTTCAGCGTCGATCGAAAAGCATCTGCGGCGGTATTTTGATCTTCACGGCGGGCAATTGCCGCCACCAGGTCTTTACCAGCGGATTCTGCGGGAAGTTGAACTTCCGTTGCTCGCGATTGCATTAGACGCGACGGGCGGAAATCAGGCGAAATGTGCCGATTT
>NZ_JBVCWP010000012.1:0-36810 GCF_057460485.1 Boseongicola sp. | reverse complement strand
CTGCTTTTTAAGACAGTTTTGCGGCTTGCCTAAGATGCATCATTTTGGTGTTCATGCCGCGTTTCGTATTTCTGCTTGCTCGAAGTATTCCGCGTCTGGGGTGCGTTTGTCGAGCGCGGTGTGAGGGCGCTCGGAGTTGTAAAAGCCGATCCAGTCGTCGATGATCCGTTTGGCTTGGAAGCCGTTGGTAATCTCGTGCAAATAGACGGCCTCCTGCTTCAGGGAGCGCCAGAGCCGTTCGATGAAGATATTGTCTAGATACCGGCCGCGCCCATCCATCGAGATTTTGATCTCAGCTTCGGTAAGCGTCTTGATCCAATCCATGCCTGTGTATTGGCTACCTTGATCCGTATTCATGATCTCAGGCGTCCCGTATTTGGCGATGGCTTCCTCCAACGCTTCGACGCAGAAGCTGGCATCTAACGTATTTGAGAGCCGCCAAGACAGCACCTTGCGCGTTGCCCAATCCATAATCGCCACCAGATATAGAAAGCCGTTCTTAACCGGGATGTAGGTAATGTCGCTGCACCAAACCTGATTGGACCGCGTGATTGGCAACTTTCTCAGCAAGTAGGGCCAGATCTTGTGCTGGGGGTGCTTCTTGCTGGTGTTCGGCCCCTTGTAGATGGCCTGCAACCCCATGATGCCCATCAGGCGACGCACGCGGTGCCGTCCTGCCGAGAGCCCTGATTGGGGTAAATATGCCGCGACCTGGCGACTGCCAAAGAACGGATACTTCGTAAATATCCGGTCAATCTCGTGCATCAGATCAATCGTCGGCTGATCAAAGCCAACCGGCGTGTAGTAGATTGAGGATCGGCTGATCTTGAGCAGCTTGCATTGGCGCGTCAGGCTCAAGTCTGTGTTCTCCTTACGGATCATCTCGCGGCGTTCAGACGGGCTCATCGCTTTAACCCTTGTGACAAAAAATCATTTTCCACCGCGAGCTGGCCAATCTTGGCGTGGAGTTCCTTGATCTCACCTTCCTTGTTCTCAGCTTTCTTCGCCTTGTCGGAAAACAAGCTCGCCATCCCATCCATCGCCTGCCGTTTCCATGTGCTCACTTGCGTTGGGTGCAGCTGGCGCTTCGCAGCAATCTCCTGCATGGTCTTGTCTCCACGTAGCGCCTCAAGCGCTACCGTGGCCTTAAACTTGTCTGAAAAGTTCCGTCGCTTCGTCATTCTCGTATCCATTCGTTCGTGTTGGATACACCTTAGCACGCTGTCCAAATTTGCCGGACCACTTCAATCATCTCCGGTCCTGATTTCGACACGCTTGAGGTGAAAGACGTGACAGTGCCGCTAACTGTGCCGGACGTCGACGGCGCAGAAGCACGCCTCGAAGCGCTTGGGATGATCCTGGTGCCAGAAGGCGACGTACAGCGCATGGACGAACCGAGCTTTGGCACGGACTTGTCCGACACCTTGTCGACGTTTGACTTCTACGGCGACGACCCGGTGGCAATCTCCAGCGTACAGGCCACCGCCAACCAGCTTCCTAAAGAACTGATCTTCATCCCGGCGCTTATGCTTTTGGCTCTCGTCGCCTTCCTGCAAACGCGCCGCGCACCGCCAACCACTCGTGAGGAGCAACCCGCATGACCCAGACCATTCTCTGTGCCATCGACATCAATCGCCCCAACGAAGAAGCCGTCGTCCTTCAAAAAGCCGCACAACTTGCGGCAATGGAGGACGCGCAACTTGATCTGCTCACTGTTGTTCCCGATCTCGGCGCAACCGTCGTAGGCGCGTATTTTGAGGAACATCACGTCGCGACTGCGCGTGATACGGCTGACGAGCAACTGAAGTCCTTTGCTGAAGGCCTGCTTGGCAAGGACGCTAATGCCAATGTGCGACACCTTGTTGCGGTGGGCAGTGTCTATCAAGAGATCCTGCATGCTGCAAAACTGGCGGGTTCCGACCTGATCGTGCTTGGCGCGCACAACCCCGACCTGAAAGATTACCTGCTTGGCCCCAATGCCTCGCGCGTGGTCCGCCATGCAAATTGTTCGGTTTACGTGGTTCGATAGCTCTGCGCGGGTTTCTCCAAAACGCGCCTAGTGCCAAACCGTCATATCGGCGGGCACGCTGTTTTCCAGACAGCGGGTCGCGTACGGAAGCTCGTTGTGCCGTGCCTTTGCGCGGGCTTGCGGTTTGGGAAAGCCGTACTTAAGCCAACGCCGGATCAACCGGTTCTCAAGCGCTTTTTTGCCAACGCTCAACATCACAGACAACGGCCAGTGTTCGCGCAAGTCGCACCACCTCTCCCATTTATACGTGCCTTACAAACAACTGGCGCTTGGGCCAGACTTCAGTCAAATTTTGCCAGAAGTGAAACGAGGTTCAGCAGGAAAGAGAGAATTGCGACTCGACTAGTCGACAACTCGCAAGTACCATTTCTCCATGGGAACAGTGGAGGATAGCCCGCAGAAATTGCGGGAGGCGCTGGAACTTGCAAACCAGCGTATTGGACAGCTTGAAGCCGCAAAGATTCGAGCTGAAACACTTTTTGAAGTAGCCCAGGTCCTTGGTAAGTCGCTCAATGCCCAAGATACGTTTGACGCTATTCTTGGCGGGCTGCAGAAGGTCGTTCCTTATAACTCGTCGTCGATTCAGGTCATCAGGAACGGTCGTCTCGAAATCGTTGGCGGCCGAGGGTTTGACGTTCTGGACTCTATGCTTGGCCTTGGATTTGAGCTGGACGACGATGCCAATCCAAGTATTCAGGTTCTGGAGTCTCGCAGACAGCAGGTTTTTGCAGACGTCTCAAATCATCCTCATTTTGCCAGTCAGGTACACGGTGGCGGAATGATCCGGGGCTGGATCTGTGCTCCTTTGATGTTTGGCGACGAAGTAATTGGTGTTTTGACTCTCGATAAATTCGAAGCAGACTTCTACACCGAAGAACATGCTGATCTGGTAACCGCATTTGCCGCGCAGGCCGCGACTGCCATCGAGAACGCGCGCTTGTTCGAAACTGAAAGTACAGCGCGAAAGCAGGCCGACACATTGAGAGCAGTGGCGCAATCGCTCGGCAGCACTTTAAACCTGCAGCAGGTATTTTCGTTAATTTTGACGGAACTTCGCAAGGTCGTTCCCTACGACAGCTGTAGTGTTCAACAAATTGCTGGCGACGAAATGGTGATCGTTGGAGGGCATGGATTTCCAAACCTGGACGAATTGATCGGCCAACGATTTAACTGGGGTGATCCGGATGATCCTGCGACCGATGTCGTGCTCAAACATAAGCCGATCATCATTGAGAATGTCTCGGCACGATTTGAACATTTCAACGATGAGACCCATGGTGAGGGCAGCGTGAAGGGCTGGATGGGCGTGCCGCTTTTGTTTGGTGAGCGGCTCATCGGCATGATTACTCTGGATCATAAACAGGAGGCGTTTTACACGCAGGACCATGCAGACGTTGCAATGGCTTTTGCGGCACAATCGGCCACTGCGATCGAGAATGCGCGACTGTTCGAGACCGAGCGCGAGGCGCGCAACCAGGCGGATACATTAACAAAAGCGGCGCAGTCGTTGGGTAGCACGTTGGACCTGCGTCAGGTCTTTGATCTGATTTTGAGCGAGTTGCGCCGCGTCATCCCTTATGACAGCGGCAGTATTCAGCAGATCGACGGCAAAAAGTTGCGAATCGTAGGGGCCAATGGCTTCCCTAATGTCGATGAGGTGATTGGGCAGAGTTTTGACTGGGGCAGTCCAGACGATCCTGCCACGAAGGTTCTCAAACAGCGCGAACCAGTCATCGTGAGCGATGTCTCACAGGAGTTCAGCAACTTCACCGATGAACACGAAAGTGTTCAGGTGAAAGGCTGGATGGGGGTGCCGTTGATCTTCGGCGACCAGCTGATCGGTATGATCACGCTCGATAGCCTAAAAGCGAATTTCTACACGCAAGCCCATGCCCGTTTGGCAGAGGCTTTTGCGGCCTACGCCGCATCTGCAATTGAAAATGCCCGGCTCTTGCATGAGGCGCGGCGCCTTTTGAAAGTAACGGAAAAGCGTGCGGTTGAGCTGGGGGCTATCGGGAAAATCTCTCAAGCTTTGGTCGCGGAGTCAGAGCTCGACAACACGATCGAGTTGATTGGCAATCAGGTGCGCGAGATTTTCGACGCTGACATTGCCTATGTGGCTTTGGTTGATGAGGAAACCGACCTGATTTCTTTCCCTTATAAGTATGGTGTTGAGTTTGAGACACTCGTACTGGGTGAGGGGCTCACAAGTAAGATTATCGAGTCCGGCAAGCCATTACTGATGAACAAGAATGTCAGTGAGTCTCTCGCTGGCTTTGGGGTGACTTTGGTTGGGGAAGTCGAGCCGCTCTCCTATCTTGCCGTGCCCATCCAAACGACCAAAGGCACGATTGGAGTGATTTCAGTCCAAAGCACACGGGCCCAAGATCGGTTTGGCGACGAGGAATTGCGCCTGCTCACCACGATTGCTGCAAATGCGGGGGCGGCATTGCACAACGCGCAATTATTTAGCGAGGCGCTAGAGCATTTGCGGCAGGTGGAAGCTTTGACCAATGCGGCCAGCGCGATTGAAAAGCGGGCTTTTGAGCCGGAGATGATCGATGGAGTGGCGGCGAGAACCGATGCCTTAGGGGAACTGGCGCGCGTTTTTCGCAATATGGCGCAGGAAGTGCGCGCCCGAGAGCAGCGCCTGTTCCAGCAGCTTCATCAGCTGCAGCTCGATATTGAAGAGAAGGAATTGGCAAAGGCCGAAACTCTTGGCGTCTACATGCCGATTGATCGACGACATGCGCTTACTGCGAACAGAAAACTGCCCGAGCACGTGCGGGGGGCTGCGCTATTTGCAGACATCTCTGGTTTCACATCCCTGACTGAAGCGCTTGCGCAAGAAATCGGACTGCAGCGCGGTGCCGAGGAGGTCATTCGCCACCTCAATCGCGTTTTCTCAGTTTTGATCACTGAGGTGCATAGGTTTGGTGGCTGCGTAATCGGGTTTAGTGGCGACGCAATCACGTGTTGGTTTGACGATTTGGATGCAAATGGAGAGCCCTGCGGTGACAAGGCCGCCGACCGGGCGGTCGCCTGTGCATTGGCTATGCAGGCTGGAATGACGGAGTTTGAAACCGTTTTGACCCATGCTGATACGCCGGTTGAACTGGCTATCAAAGTTGCAGTTGCCGCCGGAACAGCAAGGCGAATATTGGTCGGACAGGATGCAGGCCACCAGTTCGATGTGCTAGCCGGCCAATCCCTTCAAACCCTCTCGGCGGCGGAGCATCAAGCCAACAAAGGTGAAATTATTGTTGCGCGTGTAGGTTTGCAGGAAGGGTTCGACCATCTTGATGTGGTCGAGCTACGAGAAAATGGCGCCTATGCCGTTGTCAGCGGTTTGAAGTCCGGTGTTGCTGATGCTCCTTGGGCCGAACTGCCTTCCGAGATCAGCGAAGACCAAGCCCGCCCATGGATGCTGCCGACTGTTTTTGATCACGTCCGTGCAGGAAAGAGCGACATGCTCTCCGAGTTGCGCCCTGTGGCCGCGCTGTTTCTAAAGTTCGGTGGCTTAGACTACGACCAAGACCCAGAAGCGGCGCTGCGCCTAGACGCGTTCTTCACTTGGGTTGGCAAGGTGGTCAATACCCATGGCGGATCCGTCATTCAAGTCACGGTCGGCGACAAGGGATCATACCTCTATATCGCCTTTGGTGCGCCTTTGTCTCGAAGTGATGATGCTGTTCGGGCAACGCTCGCGGCAATGGAGTTGAGCATGCCTCCAGCTGAGTTTGACGGGATCACAGATTTGCAGATCGGTTTGGCATGTGGGCAGATGCGGGTAGGTGCCTACGGCGGCGCAGCGCAGAGGACGTATGGGGCCATCGGTGACAAGACAAACCTAGCGGCGCGGTTGATGCAGGCCGCTGGGGCCGAGCTATCTGGTGTACGATCGGCTATACTTTGCGATGTTTCGATCTTTGATGCCGCCAGCTCGCGCATTCAATTCCAAGCCATTCCGCCCATTCGCGTGAAGGGCAAAGCCGATCCCGTGCAAGTCTATCGCCCTCTTCGGTTGTTGGCTGAAGATGCGCCGCGCGGCACTGTTGTGGGGCAGGATGCAAACAGGGTATTTGATAGCCTTGCCCCGGACGATCAGCTGGTGCTCAAGGCCGCGAGTGTCATCGGCGTTGAGTTTGCCGCTGAAGTTCTGGCTGCAATTTTTCCCGAGGCGAACGAGGATGGCGAGTTGCAGGACCAGCTCGCCAAGTTGCGCGCTTTGGACGTGCTGATCCAGATATCCTCTGAACCGTTGAGCTATCGCTTTGCCGACCCAATACTCCGTAACTCAGCTTACGAACTCATGCTGTTTGCCCAAAGACGACAACTCCATCGTACATTGGCCGAGCATCTTCTGGAAACAGACGAGGAACCGCCATATGCAGAAATTGCTTTCCATTGGGAAGCGTCCGATGACATCCCCAAAGCGGTGAGCTATCTTGAAAAAGCAGGGATGCAAGCACGCGATCGGGGAGACTTGGAAGGTGCCAGTCAATATTTCAGTGCATCACTCGCGTTGACCCCTTGAGACTGGTTGCAATGATCGGGTCATTCCTCAGTCGTCTGGGAGCGGTTGGTTGAAATCGCTTGAGAAGACCTTGAACCTCAACCCCGGTGAGAAGGGCTTAGCTGGACTGCTGTTCCTCCAATACTTTTGTACCGGCATCGCCTCAGCCTTCACGCAGACCACTGCGTTCACACTTTTCCTGACCGAGTTTGGTGCAGTTCTGCTGCCTTGGACATACATCGCAATGGCGCTCGTCATCAGTGCTCTGACGTTCCTTTATCTTCAGGTAGGGCGTTGGCTGAGCTTTGGGGGGACTTTGACGCTCAACCTTGTCGGCCAGCTCACCATTACGCTTGGATTTGCGGCTGGACTAGCACTTGGTCGACCTCAGTGGCTCGTTTTTGCTTTGCCGGTCCTGTTCCAGATTGCGGTGGTCTTCGGGAACATGGCGTTCTGGTCACTCGCGGGTCGGATCCTGAATGTCCGGCAAGGAAAGCGCCTTTTTGGTCTTGTTGGGGCCGGTGAGTGGCTGGCGATTGTGACGATGGGTTTTTTAATGCCCTTCATTGCTCCGCTTGTCGGGTTGTCCAATCTGCTTTGGCTGGCCGCACTTGGAATGGCGGGAGCGGCGCTGACAATGACGTTTACGCTGCGCCGCTACGGTCACTTACTTGCAGTTTCGGCCAGCTCGGAAAGCCCGCAAGCGGCGCCTCAGCCACCGATGCGATTTTGGGGCAATCGATACATCTGGTCCATCCTTCTACTGACGGTCGCTTGGTGGGTAAGTTTCTTTTTTATCGACAACATCTTCTACCAAGCCGCTTCAGTTCAGTATTCGGACGAAACTGCCTTGGCTGGTTTTTTGGGGATCTATCTGGGCGTGCTGGGTGTCTTGACGTTGCTTAGTAATTTTGTCCTGTCGGGCCGTGTCATGGGACGCTTTGGCTTGCGTGCTAGCCTTTTGATCCTCCCGGTTGGCCTCGCCATCGGCGCCCTGGCTATGTCTGTGGTGGAACTCGCAGCGCTCCCATTCTGGTTCCTGTTCGCCGCAGCAGTTGCGACCAAAGTGTGGAGCGTCGGTGCGGGTTTCTCGATCGACCAATCTGCGCGCTCGATGCTCTATCAACCGCTGCCGCCCAGTCTGCGCACTCGCGTGCAGACGATGGCCGATGGCGTGGCCCAGCCGATTGCGACAGGCTTGGCAGGAGGCGCGTTGTTGATTTTGGGCGCGCTTTATGTCGACCAGTCTGCCCCCCTCATTCTTGGTCTTGTCGTTATCCTTGCCTTTCTTCTGGGCCTCGCAATTGTTGTGGGGCGTTGGTACGTGCGCACGCTGCTTGAGGCGTTGGACCGGCGGTCACTTCGAGCGACCCAGCTTATTTTGACCGATGCAAAAGCAAGAACCGCGCTTCACACCGCTCTCAGAAGTCCGCAACCAGGTACTGTGAGCTATGCTATCCGAGTGCTGACCGATGCCGATCCTGATGGTTTGGCAGCTGAATTACCTGACCTGTTGTCCCATCCAAACACATGGGTTCGACGCGCCGCGCTGGACAGTGTTTCGACCCTGCACCAAACCGGAGCAACGCAAGCTGTCCGCGGTCTATTGTCGATCAGTTCTGAGGCACAGGAGAGAGCGGCTGCAGTGCGTTGCCTTGCGGCACTTGGCGATACCGAGGCAGTGTTGGCACAGATCCATGCGGGAGGACCACTGCTTGTTCGTGCCGCTGCAATCGCTGGACTGTTGGCCGCAAGAGCATCGCCTGAAGCAGCCCTTGCCACACATGAATTGGGACTGATTGTGCAGTCTGAGGACCCGAATGATCAGGTCATTGCCGCTCAGATCATTGGTGAGGGTTTTGCCCCAGATTCTGAAGGTTTGATAAAGAGACTTCTGTCAAGAGATGTCATCGAGATCCGCCGTGCCGCCTTGATTGCGGCAGGCAAGCTGAACAACCCCGCCCTATGGCGCTGCGTGATGGAAGCACTTGATCTTCCAGCCACGACAAATGCAGCGGCAAATGCCCTGATCAACGGCCCCAGCGCGCTGCCGGTTATTCTTTCTGAATTCGCTATCCCCGATTTGCCAATCGACCGGGCACGGCTTCTTGCGATGATCTGCGGGCGCAAGCGTGATCCTGCTGCGATTTTGGCTCTTTGGAACCTTGTCCCCTCGGAAGATGCGCGGCTTAGAAGTGCCGCCCTAACCGCTCTACAGACCATAGGCTTTCGAGCGTCACGCGATGATGGTGCTGCAATACATACAGCTATCCAAAAAGAAATCGCAGCGGCTACAGCCATTGCGGTCAGCATACGCGACATTGGTCGTTCACAAGTGGATGGTCTGATCGTGGAGGGGCTAGAGACCGAATTCGCTGCATGTCGTAGCCGGGTTCTGTCACTTTTGTCGCTTATAGGTGATGCGTCGGCTTTGAAATTGGCCTCTGAAAGTCTCGCTGGAAGCACTCCAGACCGGAGAGCCTACGCTCTTGAGGTGATCGATACACAAACCCCTTCGGCACTGCGCTCCATCACAGTGCCACTGTTCGATGCTGCGGTACCGGAGCGTGTCTTGGGGCCACAGACATCGGCTTTCGAGACGACCACCGTCGACAGACTCGCTCGGCTGGACGTCATCGCGTCAGACGAGACCGGTGCCTTGACTGGCTGGACACGGGCGTGCGCTCTGTACGCCTTAAAGACCCATGACAAGTCGGCATTGGAGGCCCTCGCGCTCAAGGCCTCAGGATCGCAAGACGCGATCCTGAGGCAGGTCGCGGAGGAGTTGATGATCCGTACCAAAGAAAGTGGAAACCAACCGATGCTCTCAACAATCGAGAAAGTCCTGACCCTACGCTCCGCCGGGATCTTCTCGGAAACGACGGGCGACATCCTGACCGACGTGGCCGCCGTAACAAATGTCGTAGACCACCCTGCCGGAAAGACTGTTTTTGAAAAAGACAGTCTGGGCCAGAGCATGTTCGTGATCGCTTCAGGCCAAGTCGGAGTCTATGATGGCGAAACCTTGTTGAGCACCTTAGGCGCCGGTGATGTATTTGGCGAAATGGCCCTGCTGGATCCCGAACCGCGGAGCGCAACGGTCCGGGCTTTGGACGATGTGCAGCTGCTCCAGCTTGATCAGAATGCGCTGTTTGAACTCATAGAGATCCGCCCAGAAGTGGCGCGCGGACTACTTCGGGTTCTGACCCAACGGCTGCGCGCGCGCATGGCCGATCTGGCATCCTTGCAGGGTAAACCCAATACGCAGGTGGAGAATGACTGAAACCGGACCTCTCGATGCATTCCTCGCGCCCAATATTCGGAATGACATTGAGGCCCGTTTCTACGCGCGTGTGAACAGCCAGTCGCAGTTGTCAGAGGCCATAAAGGACCCTGCATTTCTGGAAGATCCGGGCAATCATATTGCGTTGTTTTCGGATCATGGCGTGGTCCATGTGCGCGACGTTGCTGAACAACTTTTGCATGTCTTGGAGACGATCCACGGCGTGCTGATCCCGACCCGTTCGTCCGAGCGGTTCCAGTGGATGAGCGCTTACGGTGTTGTTGTAGCCTACCTGCATGACATTGGGATGGTCGACATGTCAGCATTTGGCCGCGCGATGCATCCGGAGTTTGCGACACAAGCAACGTTCTCGCCAGACTTCGACGCGACCATGGCGCAGCTTTGGTCCGATAATAGGGCTGGTTTGGCCGCGCGGATCTTGCGTCTTAGCGAAGCTGGTGCACTTGCTTTGCCACCGCAAATGATACTGCGCGAGATCGCAGCCATGTCGATTTGCCATAGTAAAAGCAAAGTTCCGGTTGAAATGCTCAATGACCCAGCCGCTTTGAGGGACATGTTGCTGAAGGTCGCGCGCAACGATCTTTATGCGATGTATTGTCAGCAGCGTGTCGCAAAGGCCGAGCGAGCCGTTGCCAAAGAAGGCCAAGGCGGCGCTCATGCAGCCAGCGTCTCGGTCGAATTGGCCGCGGCCAAGGCTGAACTGGCGGCCTACAAACCACTTGAGGGGGCCGGTGCGCAGGCAGCGCCACTCGATGTGCTGTATTCGGATTTCGAAAGAGACGCGTTCCTCTGGCTAACCTCAGAGAACACCGATTTGCGGGAGTTGGCCGATGACGTAATCGACACCTTGCGAGCGTTGCGTTGCGCCGATGCCTTGCGCCAACGCGGCACGGTCCTGAAAACATCCGGCAACTACGAGGTTTTTGTCGACCAACGCACGGCCAATGCAGTCTACGCCTTACGCCTTGATGAAGAGCACCTTTACCTTCTTGAGCTTCCCGACCGTATTGGCGCCGGTGAAGCCAATATCGCCAGTAGTGAGTTGGACAGGGACGGCAATCTGCGAATTTCTTTCCACCATGGAATGTTCAGTGACCATGAAACTGTCCTGATCGCTTCTGTGAGCGCCGCCCATATTATCAACGACATACAGGCCGACGTGATTCAGAGTTTTCATAGAGCGCTTGAGATGTCGCCCGACGGGTTGCGCAGCACCAAGGACATTTTGATCCTTCTCGAATCCGTCGATGACAATCCCGCCTTTGCAGACCTCGTTTGCCTCGGCATATTGCGCTTGAACCCAGAGGCGGCGGCTCAGACCCGCGTGGTCCCTTCCTTGCAGGCAAACTCTGCCGTTGAGCGGGCGCATTATCTGCAAGGGACAGTTATCGACTGGGATTTGGAAAAACGGGTCGAGATGCTGGAAACGGTTGCACGGTTCGGCCACCAGACCGACGGGATCGACCCCTATGAAGGTCTCAGTGAAGTCCGCCAAATTACGCTTTATCCCGGCGATACATTGATTGAGGCCGGAGGTCCGGCAGGCTTTGTTTACATTCCCGAAGGGACTGGCCTCAGGATTTTACCCCTAGGCGGCTATGAGGGTTTCGCCATTCTGCCGTGGAATCCGGTCGGCGTGACAGGTGTCATCCGAGGGGCTGTGCGCAATGCAAATGTCGTGGCTGAGCAGGAATTGACAGTCTTGGCCATTCCTAAAGATATTTACCTGAAATACTGGCACCGGACATATGACAAAGCCCAGTTCAGGGAACTGTTTCAAGCCTGAGCAGATGTACCGGCCGCCTCGTCAAGCCGTCTTTGAAGATCAGCCAAGTTGCTTGCTTTGCGCTCGCTTCGAATAGTCTGGGCCGCTGTCGTGAAGTACGAATGTGAAGACACGAAATTAATCTGAGCTGAAAACCAAGCGGTATCGGTGAATATGTCACCAAAATACGCAAGTTCTTCACGCAATTTACGGTTTCGCAGAAGAAAGTCTTCGCGACCCAGCACGTCTAGGTCGGCGTCCGCCAAAATCTCGCCCAGCATATCGGCCGGTTTTTGGGGCACTTCCGTCGCCATGATTATCTCTTGAATCCTGCTAACCTCGGCTGGGCCATAGGCCATTTTTGGCAAAACCTCCAAAGCGATACGGGCGCCCACCGCTTCATGACCTTTGCGTTGCTCAACAAATCCAAGGTCGTGAAACCATGCTGCTGTGAGAAGCAAAATGACATCGGTACCGGTAATGCCCTGTTTGTCCGCAAGCATCTCGACAGCCGGGACGACATCATCACGTGTGTGCTGCAAGCTGTGGTAGAACAAGCCTGGAGACAAGTCCTCTGTCAGCCGCTTGGTCGCATAGTCTCTAGCATCATCAAATTGCATCGAATTTCTCATATGTCCCGATTAATCCTAGCATGCGAACGCTCCTTCGGGCAACGAGGGGTGATCTCGCTACGTTTAGAAAAGGACAGACATGATTCAGTAAGACCTTTTGGGGAAAAGACAGACAAGAAAGACGCTATCATCCCTCCGAGCACCGCCACGCGAGCGCAAAACTTGAGCAAGGAGAATTTTGCGAAAATTGCTCCATCTTAAAGGCGTGTGGAACAAGCCTAGAATGCGGTCAGGCTCTCGTAACGTTCTTGATCGACCACCTCTGCGGAGACGTTTCGCCCGTGGAGTAGGCAGCTTCGAAATGGCCCGGCACCTTCAATTGAACAGTATGTCCGCAATCGCAGCTTCTTTGCTGAACATGTGTGCCAGCAGACCGGGATGGCATGAAGTGGTCCCGGTTATTCGGACGGGCTTGCGGCTTTGATAAGATGTAACTTGGTTGGTTTTCATGCCTCGTTCGCCACAGTTGGCACTCAGGTCTGCTTCGACCGGTTGAGCCCGCCGGACAAAGCAGCCAATCGTATGATGGAACGTCATGTAATTTGTCGATTGCCGGACCGTCTCTTTGCATGCCATTCAGGGGGGGCTGTTGTAAAAAACGGAAATGCCGCCCGTTTTATCCATTTAAATAAACGGACATCCGCAAACACAGTGGGGTGCCACGATTTTCGTTGAGGAAAGATGACCCAAAGCGGTTCTGTCGCACGCGCCATTGCAATCAGTCTCGTCGCATTAGTGCTGTTCGACTTTATGGGTTTGATCATCAAACATTTATCCGCCGAATATTCTGCACCGGAACTTTCTGCCTATCGCAACATCTTTGGGGTGATACCGAGCGCCATCGCTCTTTGGTCCTCGAGCGACTGGCATCGGGGTGGGCGAAGGCTGCGCGTCCGGCAGCGGTCCATCGTTTATTTGCGAGGCGTAATCGTGACGTTCGCACAGCTGATGTTTTACCTTTCGCTTGGGCGCATTGCGTTTGCGACCGCAACAACCATTACCTACTCGGGAGCGCTTTTCACGACAGTTTTCGCGGTCTTGATACTGAAGGAACGGGTTGGAGTCGTCCGCTGGAGCGCCGTACTGGTTGGCTTCGTTGGCGTTTTGATGGTGGTGGGGCTGGGCAGGAATAGCTTCACATGGGATGCTCTACTTCCTGTTGGCGCGGCCGTTCTTTATGCTCTTTCCAGTGTAACCGCGCGGCTTGTGGATGAAGATGTTCCAAGTGCGCTGGTTAACCTCTATTCAACCGCATTCGCAGTCGTCGGATCGGGTCTGCTTGCTTTTTTCCTTGGTGGCTTTTCACCCATTCACAGCCTGTCTGACTTCCTCTGGATTGTCGCAATGGGCGGCCTTGGCGGAACGGCGGTTCTGTGTTTGGTGATTTCCTACAGGATGACAGAACAGAGCAATCTTGCACCCTTCAGCTATTTTGGTATTCCTTTCGCATTCTTTTTTGGGTGGCTGTTCTTTGGCGAAGCGCCAATTAGGGACCTGTTTCCGGGCGCGGTTTTGATAGTGATCAGTGGGCTAATGGTCATTTGGCGTGAACGTCATCTTGGACGCAGCGCCAGAGCCTCACTTCGCATGTCGGAAGCGGACAAATAACAAAGAAAACTGGAGAGTAGATCACTCCGCTGCTGTCGGGAAACGACTGTGCGCACCAAACTAGGCCTGCTTTGGACTGCGGCCATCCGAACGTATCCGGACAATGACCGCAGAGCGGACAAAGCCGCCGCCAATGCTGAAAGCACCAATGCCCGATTTTTCTTCGATGGCGGAAACTTATTTGTGATGGAGGATCCGCCCTATGGTGTTCATCAATATTTGCGCTGCTAGGGTGGATGTGCATCCAGTTGGGTCATAATCAGGCGCAACTTCGACAAGGTCGACGCCCACAATGCTGCCACGTCTTGCAAGCCCATCAATCAGTTCCAACACCTCGTAATAGATAAACCCGCCGTGGCTGGGCGTTCCAGTTCCGGGTGCAATTGAAGGATCAAAGGCGTCGATATCGATCGTAAGGTAGTAGCGAGCACCCTCTGGAATACGATGCAGCATGCCCTTGATACCCAATTTCCGAACTTGGCGCACAGATTGAATGTCCGACCCCATTTTGCGAGCATCGACATAACCGTCGCGCGCGGTGGAGGATACGTTGCGAATGCCGATTTGGCTCAAGCCCGTTACATAGGGTTTTTCAGCTGCGCGGCGCATCGGATTTCCATGGCCAAATCTTACTCCGTGGCGCTCATCCACAAAATCTAGATGTGCGTCGATCTGGACCACGTGAATTGGCCCTTGATCGTCAAAGGCGTTGATACAGGGGATGTTGACCGAATGGTCGCCCCCCATGACAACGGGAATTGCGCCTGCAGCAAGAATTTTTCGAACGCCATATTCGATGTTCGAGTGACTATTCATCGTATCAGTATGGATGATATCCGCATCGCCGATATCTACGATCTTGACCTTCGATCGCTCCAGATAAGTTATGTCATCCTCGTGATCGTATGCGCCAGCATGACCGAATGAAAAAAGAGTGGAGGCTTCGCGGATGGCGCGCGGACCCATTCGGGCACCTGAACGCCATTGGCAACCGAAATCATAAGGCGCACCTAGCACAGCCACATCTGCATCTATTGCGTTCCAGTCTTCTACGTATGGATATTTGCCAAACGTACAAATTCCAACGAATGGAAGGTTGAGGCGCCCGTCCTCATATCCATGCTCCGACATTTTCCATTCCTTTTCCATTTCCTGAAATAGAGCTGCGACAGATAACGCTCAGAAAAGCTCCGATTTATATTGTCGCGGATCTGATCACGGCAAACATAAAGCAGACCTTAGCCACGCCGCAGCAAATCTGCAAAGCGGGCTTATTTCTGCCGTTCGCTGCAGTTCGCCCTAAGGTCCGCAAAGGGGGACGAGTGTGTATTCGCTGCGGGGCGGCGTCCAGACCCGCTTTCTGTCCTTTAGGGAGCCGAAACAGGGGCAATAGGGGCTTGAATTCGACAGATGGCGGTCTGAGTCGAAAACAGACTAGTATACCCGTCAAAGGGAGGCTTGAGTGACCAATATTGTTTTTGACATCGGCAATGTATTGATTACCTGGGATGAGCATGCTGCTTTCCGTGGGACTTTTCCAGATGATGCCACGATTGACCAGTTTTTTGCTGAGGTAGGGTTTTACGAATGGAACTTAGAGCAAGACCGCGGCCGGTCGCGCTCAGAAGCCGTTGCGGCAGTGAGTGCAAAATGGCCAGAATATGCACCATTTCTGGATCAATTCTTTGACCGATTTCCCGAAACCATCCAGAAAAAAATCAGCGGAAGCTGGAAGATTTTAGGTGATCTGAAAACATCGGGACTAAGGGTATTCGGATTGACCAACTGGGGAGCAGAAACTTGGCCCATGGCAGAAGAAGTGCATCCCGAACTGAAAAATGCCTTTGAGGATGTCGTCGTGTCAGGCCAAGAAAAGCTGACCAAACCTGACCGGCGGATATACGAAGTGCTGACAGATCGAAACAATTTGCGGCCTGATGAATGCCTATTTATCGACGATAGCCCTAAAAACGTCGAAGGAGCGCGGATCGCCGGCTGGCAAGCCTTGCATTTCATCGGGTCGGATGGGTTACGCAGTTCCTTGGAGGATTTGAAACTATTAAGATCATGAAAGTGCCGCCTAATTCACCGCGAAAGGGTTAAGCGGTCATTGGAGATGGGCGCAGTGTTGGTAGCTCTAGGCTCGCAGCTGCCGTTCGCTGCGCCATGCACGAAGGTCCGCTAAACGGACTTTCGATCGGCGCAATACCGACACGGACCGTCTGCCGCGGATCTATTTGTAGCGCCCGGCCCTTTGCAGAACCTCGATCTGGTATCCGTCGGGGTCTTGCAGGAAGAAAAACGTGGCGAGAGGGCGCCCCTGGTTTTCCAGCGACTTAGTATCTCCCGGCGCATAGCCAAGCGCTGAGAGCCGTTCGTGTTCAGCCTCGATGTCTTCGACTGAGAATGCAATGTGGCCGTATCCATTGCCGAGATCATAGGGCCCATCTTGTCCTTTGTTCACCGTCAGCTCGACCTCAAATTCACAATCAGTGCTTGAAAGGTAGATCAGCGTGAACCCATCGAAATCGAACCTGTCAGCTTCGGAAAGGTCGAATGCTTTCGTGTAAAACTCGACTGACGCAGCCTCATCACTCACGCGGATCATGCTGTGGATCGCTTTAGCCATTCCTTGACCATCCTATGTGAAATTGGGTTTACGGCGCCGCAAACACGGCGCCGACGTTTTGCTTTCTTAAGCTTTCTTCAAGCGTCTGAAGCCCAATTATTCCGGCTTCGACAGATACGGGATAGCCCCTGCGATTTCTGTGTCGTCAATAACGTGAAACCGGCTCACGCTCCCTGCCTTACGCGCGGCAGCAAATGGAGCGTACGCAGGGTCGCTTGCAAAGGCATCGAGAGCTTCGCGTGAAGGGAATTGGATAAGGGCAATCAAAGTTGTATCGAGCCCCTCGCCCTCGATCGTTTCAATATTGCCGCTCCGGGACAGGTATTTGCCCCCGTGCTTTGCAACAATGTCATGCGCCTTGCCTGCGTAATCTGGCAGCCAGGCATCATCAGTCACTTTCACATCTGCAATCAAGAAAATCGGCATCTTTCCCTCCCAAGTTTCCGCCTGAAATAGGCGAACACCACATTCTCCATAGCAAAGCTTTCGCTTTGTCCGCAGCTAGGGCCGATGGAGTCCGAAGGGCTAACGCGTTGTCATGCCCCAACATATTGACGGCTGCAGCGGACGTCTCTTTCCCTCCAAATATGAAGCGTGCCGCGCTATTTACGAAGGTCCGCAAAGCGGACCTCCAACGTTGGTTTACGATTGTTCTGGCCCGAGCCCGATTTTCGACGATACAACGCGGGGGGCGACTTAGCGCCCGGTTGATTGGTTTTTGGCGACACAACCAATGGCGGCATATACAGTCAAGCCAGCCGAAAACGGATCAACCAGGGCGTACTTCCAGAGAGCCCCGACGGCCATCCGTCGCCTAGCCTCATGTTGGACGGACCTTGGTCCATAGAAATGGGCGATGTCTTCAGGCATCACCGGGGAATGAGAGTTGTGCTCCGAAAACTAATGCTTCCTTTCCGCTCGCTGTCGGTACAGTTCTTTTTGGGCGGTGGTTTGGTTATGATCCTGGCTGCGTATGCTGTCGGCACCTGGGTCTCAAGCCGTATCGAACAAGGCGTCGTCCGGAACTCAGGCGCCTCCGCGGCGCTTTACATTGAAAGCCTTATACCAAGCCAAACGTTTGATATTGAGGACGGTGCCGGTATCTTCGCATCAGCTCGCCAAGCACTGCAGGAAGTCTTTCAGGATGGAATCCTCAGAGATAGTATCGTCACCTACAACATCTGGAGTGAAGACGGCGAAGTTTTAGACTCTTTCCAGCCGGAGCTGCGCGGCCGCACATATGAGCCTAGCGAAGCACTTTTGACAGCCTGGTCTGGAGAGGTGGCCTCTCAATTTCAGAATCTGGAAATTCAGGCGGAGCGTCCTGACAGCACTTTGGGCATCCCAATGTTGGAGGTCTATGTGCCGATCAGAGACGCGCGAACAGGTGAGGTTCTGATCGTCGTCGAATTCTACCAACGGGCTGAAGACCTGGCTGCAGAGTTGCTCATGGCCAGACGCGATAGCTGGGAGCTTATTATTCAGATCTTCGGCTTGAGTTGGGTATCGTTATTTGTGATCGTCCATGCTGGCAGCAGAATGATCGAACGACAGCGTGAACAAGTTAAGCTGCAGCTTGTAGAAAGTCTCAGACTCTCGAAGCACAACGAAGTGCTGCGAGAGCGTGTCGCTCAAGCGGCCCAGAGAGCCGCAGCCCAATCTGAGAAAATCATGCAACGCATCGGACATGACCTCCACGATGGCGTTGCACAGCACTTGTCTTTGGCGAGCCTCCGACTGGAGGGGGCGGGGCTTGCCCCTTCTGGAGATGCCGAGATCGTAAAGAAATCACTTTCAAACGCGATGACGGAATTGCGGGCGATTTCGCGTGGTCTCGCACTCCCTGACCTTGCAATACTCAGCCTTACCGCCTGTGCCGCGCAGGCGGTAAATGACCATAACAAATCTTTTGGCTCTAATGCCACTTTGGACGATCGATCTGACATAGATGTCCATGCACCTTATGCAACGAAGCTCTGCGTTTACCGATTTCTTCAGGAAGCGCTTGCCAATGCGACCCGTCATGCCGAGGCAACGATACTCAATGTTCGGGCAATGGTGGACGGCGGTAAGATCGAAGTCACCGTGTCAGACAATGGGCGCGGCTTTGACCAGCAGTCTCAAACTGGTTTGCGCGAGGATGGCGGTCAGGGACTTCCCGGTTTGGCGGACCGCGCCGAAACTCTCAATGGAAAGATTGAAATCCATTCAAACATAGGCGTGGGCACAACAATCCGGTTGGTGCTACCATTTTCGGAGGAAACCGAATGACTATTCGCGTCTTGATCGCGGATGACCACCCGATCTACCGTGAGGGTGTTGTCACCAGCTTGGAAGAAACAGGTGAGTTTCGGGTGGTGGGAACGGCCAGTTCTGCGACTGAAGCCATTAAACTGGCCCAGCAGACGCAGCCCGACATTGCGTTGCTTGATCTATCGATGCCGGGCGGCGGGCTCACGGCAGTTAAGAACATTGCGACCGAAGGCAGCGCAAAATACCTCGCAATGCTGACCGTATCCGAAAAAGAGGAACATGTCGCCGACGCCCTCAGATTTGGAGCAATTGCCTATATCCTGAAGGGGGTTTCCGCCCGTGAACTGCGCAAGGTATTGAAAGGTGTCGCCAAGGGGGAAGCACATGTCTCTCCGGCGCTGGCATCAAGTGTTTTGAAGTTCATGTCCCATGCGGATCAAGGCAAGGCATCGTCGCCTTTGGAAGACCTGACCAAACGTGAAGAAGACATCCTGAGATTGGTCGCGAAAGGTCAGAGCAATAAGGAAGTTGCCGCAGCGCTCGACTTGCAAGAAAAAACTATCAAGCACTATATGACTGTCATCATGGGTAAATTACATGCGCGCAATCGTGTTGAGGCAGCTCTCATAGCCCATGATGTATGGGGACGCGACAAGTGAGGCTGCGCAGCTTTCAGCAATGGCAGATTGGAAGTCCGCTTTTGCTTTGCTGTCCGAGATCACCCCTCGGGCTCTTACTTTAGGGGCCGGAAGGTTGCATTGAATGCAATCGTAACCCGCTCTTCATCCGTTTCATTCGGATAAACCCAATGGACGAGATAGGACGGAAAGAGGATTAACTCGCCCGGCTCTGGACGGATCGCCTTCTTGGCGTTGAACGCGGGGGCCTTAAGCATCCGCCAATTTGGCAGATCACTTCGAGGATCGAGAAATTCTATTTGCCCAGAAGACCCCTTTTCGACTTCAGGTTGTGAAACGTAGTAGACGCCAGACCAGTGTGCGCCGGGATGTGTATGTGGAGCATTGAAGCCACCGGAAGGATTTGCGTTCATCCAGGCGAAAGTCTTCAATCTGAATGATTTTGGGTCGAACTTGCTGCTGACTTTTGCAGTTGCTTCGAGAACTGCTGCCTCTGCCATAGTTCTGAGTTTCTCAATGCATGGCACAGTCTCGGCGAACAAATTCCCGGGCGAATGCCATCCGCCACGATTTGATTTTGAAACACCCTCGCTTGCCGCGCGGAGCCGGCGCCCTTCGTCCAGAAGCTCTCGGTTCAGTTTTATTGGACCGGTTGCCTGGAAGCGAAACAAAGGTGTTGAAAAGAGCTTCTCATATTTCGTTTGTTCGATGACTTTCAATGATCAAACCCAGTTTTTGCTTTCTGGTTCGTTGTGGGTATCCGCAAAATTAATTGCGGATACCCAAGAGCAGCCCATTCACTTGAGCAGGTGAGACCGAGGATTAGCTATCCTCCTCGTCGCTGTCCTCATCATCCTCCTCCTCGTCGCTGTCATCATCATCATCATCATCATCGTCGTCTTCGCCGTCATCGTCTTCGGAATCGTTGGACTCATCGCTGTCATCATCATCATCGTCGTCGGAATCGTCACTGCCATCCTCGTCATCTGACTCATCGTCGTCATGTGAGATTTTGACTTCATCGAGGCTAACCTCACCATCACCGTTTCTGTCACTACGCTTAAGAATACTTCTCGCACCTTCTTCACCGAATGCCTTCAAAAGCTCTGCGATTGACAACTTGCCATTGCCGTCTTGGTCGACGTCACTGAACTTTTTTGCCTCGGCGAAGGCCGGCATTGCAACAACTGCGCAAAGCGATGTCGTCAGTAGAAAATGAGAAAGCTTCATTTATTTTCTCCGAATATGCGCCCAAATCCATGGGCATGAGGTTTCGACTGGGACCAAGGTGTTACAATATGAACATCGGCGCATCAGGTTTAGGTCGCAACTTTACCGGAATAAGTCTGAGAGATATTCGGACCAAAGTCGGACGATCCTTTAGCGGGGGCGGGCGTTCACTATGGGCTCCAGCAGCTGTCCAAGCGACACCTCTGGCCCTTCTTTTCGTATGCGGCAAAGAGAACGCGTCAGGCCCTAGCTGCGGACTAACGCCACAAAGCCAGTCAAAGAATTGGCCCCAGAATCGCAACTGAGTTGTTCCAAAGCCGCCGCGTGACGCTCCAGTCAGCAATGTCCTCAGATAGGACCTCTTGCGACTCGGCTATGAAGCGCCGTTGCCGATCTCGCAAGGCGGATACGAGGTCGGCATCCTGGATGAGAATGTTATTTTCATAATTCAGATCGAAGCTCCTGCGGTCCAGATTTGCTGAGCCGATGAGAGCAACTTCGTCATCTAGCGTGAGCGACTTCGCGTGTAGCAACCCGGGCTTGTACTCGAAGATGCGCACACCCGCCGCGACAAGCTCAGAGTAATAGCTCCGGCTGGCTGCGGCCACGATCCACGAGTCGTTTTTCTTGGGCACGACAAGGGTTGTTTCGACGCCCCGATGTCCGGCTGAACAGAGTGCAGATTGCATAGGTTCGGAAGGCACATAGTATGGGGTCGTAACCACGAGTTCACGCCGTGCTGCATGCATCAGCGCTTCGAACATTTCAGGGACAGCCGAAGGCCGAGCAGTCGGCCCTGTTCCGATGGCCTGTGCGACACCTCGCGGAAGATCTGTATCAGCAGGCAAATTTGGCAAACTATTGGATAACGGCTCGTCGGTGTGCGCCGCCCAATCTTCGTCAAAGAGCGCTTGGTTCTGTAAGGCGATGGGTCCCTCGAAGCGAACCACCAGGTCCACCCAAGGCGCATATTTGGCCTTAATCCTGAATTCCGGGTCGGCACAGTTCTGGCTGCCGCAATAGGTGATATGTGCGTCGATCACCACTATTTTCCGGTGATTGCGCAGGTCCAATCGCCCCCCAAATGGGTGCAGAAAAGGATTGCGTACAGGAAGAGCGCGCACCAGCCGAACCCCAGCCGCCTCCATATCGCGCCAGTGGCTGGAGCGGATAATATCACGAGAACCGACGTCGTCCGCCATCGCGCGGACGATCACGCCACGGCGTGCAGCCCTTTTTGCCGCCTCGACTACCTTCAATCCGTTTGTATCGGCCAACCAGATGTAAAACAGAAGTTGGACCGACGTTTTTGCAGCATCAATATCGACCACCAAACTATCAATGGCTGTATTGGAATCGACCATAAGTTCGGCCGCGTTACCTTCGAGCGGTCGAAAGCCGCTTATAGAATGACCGAGCATGAAGAGATGGCGGTTCCGCTTTGCGACTCCATCCATTCGATCGGGTTCTGGGTTGGATCTTCTAAGGTCGGAAAGCTGTGCCGACGCCTTTCTATATCGCGCGGCCCGTCCATGACCGATGTTCGTGTCACCAAATAGGATGTAGAATAATGCTCCCAACACCGGAAGTACGAGGATAACAAGAACCCAGGCAATGCGGGAAGAGGGTTGGCGATTGGGCCTGATTAAGGCCCGTATAATGAATGCGACCTGAAGCGCAAAATGGGCGATGACCCCCGCAAACACCAAAAACGTCGAAGTCATCTTACGGATCCCCCCCAACCGATTTAATCGCAACGGTCTTTTCGTCGACCAACTTACACAAGTGACAATAGAAAGGGGAGGTGGCTGAGGTTTTGAGTGGCACCCAAGTAATTTCAGCGCCCGAAAAGGGCTTTAAGCAGAAAGCACACCCCGCAAAAGCTGCGCAGCAGCTGTTTTGGCCAGGCAGCGATCGCAACGCATCCAGACTGATCAATCTGTCGTTTTCCCGGCCGCCCGACGGGGCATCCATCCCGTCGCGCGTCACAGACGCGTTGTCATCTTATAGTCTCTCGAGAAATAGAGCCGCGCATAGGTTACGTTTACCTTATCCAGCCAAGTCGTACGTTCTATCGTGAAGATCGCGGTGCCGTCCGTTGTGTTAAGGAAATTTGCGATCTCACTTGATGCGTTGGTTGCTGAGAACACAAGTTCACCGTCTGTAAAAGGCACTTCGCGCACAAGCCATTCGTTGGGCCCGATGTCTTCAAAGTCATATTCGGCCGCGTTCGGAACAGCTGCAAGATTGATCCACCGATCCTCGAACTGGTAAGGGTTTCTGCCCGCGTAATGCATGCATCGTAGGTGCAGGACTTTTTGACCTTTTGGAATCTCGACCCGCGATCGCAACCATCCGGGGGCCGTAATCGTCTGGCGCTCTAAAAGAACATATCGATAGTCCGCTCCTGTGTTGGTGATCTCTTCGCGAATGATCGGGATTGAGAATTGTGCTCGACGCGTGGGGGATGATTTAACCTTTGTTCCGGCTTTGCGTTTGCGCTCAAGGATGCCGTCGTCGACCAATTCACGCATGGCGCGGTTTACGGTCGCCCGAGCGCAGCCAAATTCCTTGGCTAGCTCAATCTCGCCCGGCAAGTTGGCGCCGGGAGGCCAGATGTTCGCGCGAATGCGAGTCAGCACGATGGCCTTAATGTCGCGATAGCTCGATCGCATAGCCCACCTCCTGGCGTCTTATTATGTACGTGTTTATAAAGGCTTTTGACTAGACTATACAAGGCGTCGCTGCCACAAACCATTGGCTGGGCCAATGGCTAACAAATTGAAAAAGCGATAGCCTGAAAGTGTGAGAGCAGTTACGCTTTCGACACAGCCATTATCATCACAATGGGGATCCGCCGAAAATAAAGTGAATGCGAAGGGTGTATGCCGTTGAGCGACTTTCAAGATCGTCTGGCCGAGGGTGCACGCAATCTGTTGATAAATTGCGCCCAATGCCAGCCCGGGCACAAACTCCTCCTCATCTACGAGGCTGAGGAGGATGGATATTACGACACCAAATTGGCGGGCGTCATTAAGGATGCCGCTGTCCAGTTTGGCCTGGAGTCACAGATGCACGGCGTCCCTTTTAATCGCGACGTCAGCGATCCGGACGAGACCCTTTTGGGGAAAATAGACGCGGCGGATCGCACCGTTTTCTTTGCGCGGTTGGGCGACCAAATTAGGTTTCGTCCTCTGAATTCGTCGAAACGCCAAATCATCAGTTATGCCTTGGACCGAGAGACGCTTGCCTCTGCGTTCGGAACGATTGATTGGCGGGCGTTCAAAAGGCTCAAGTCGTTGACCAACACGGCACTTGCGGGGTCAACAGACATACATGTGACCTGCCCGGCCGGAACCGACTTCAAGGGCAATCCCATGGCCTTTTCAGAGGCAAGCGGCGATACGACCCTCAAACGTTTTCCGGTTTCGGTGTTTACACCGGTCCCTGCAAAGGGGTTTCACGGGCGCATCGCACAAAACGGATTTCTCACCGGGACTGGATCGCAGTATTACACGCCCTGGTCGTGCGAATTGAAAGAAACGCTTTTTGTGAATTTCGAGAATTCGCGAATTACCGGTTTTGAAGGGTCGGCGGCAGATGTTTCGGCGGCCAAGGCGCACTATGAATTTGTTGGTAACAAGTACCAGATCGACACCTATTTTGTACACTCGTGGCATGCCGGCATTCATCCGGGCTGTGAATATCTGGAGCCGGCAGGCCGCAATTTTGAGCGCTGGAGCGGCGCCGCGTTCGGCAATCCACGGCTGCTCCATTTCCATACATGCGGTGCCTACCCACCGGGTGAGATTTCCCTGAATGTTCTGGATGCAACTGTTCGTATCGATGGCGTCGCCGTCTGGGAGAGCGGCAGATTGCATCCCGAAAGGCTTTCTGGAGGTACAGATCTCCTAGAAGCCTATCCCGATATGCAGACCGCCTTTCAAAACCCAACCACACGAGTGGGTCAGGCCGCATCTGGAAAGCTGTCGTATGGGTGATCTGACGTTCATCGACGCCGATGAACTGATCGCCGTGCCGTGGAAGAACGGCGGCGGAATAACGCGCGAAAGTGCCCAAAGGGCTGGGCCTGATGGATTTGCCTGCCGCCTAAGCTTGGCCGATGTTGATACGCAATGCGACTTCTCCAGCTTTCCCGCCCTTGGCGCCCGCTGCCGGCAGACTAACCAGTATGAGAATTAGGACTGCCCAAAATCTCGGAGCGGATAGACAAATTTAGCGCTCTTGATCGCATCTTCCGCCATCCGACGGCGCCTTATCGCCACCTCTAATCCTCTGATGGCCGCGGCAAAAACCATATTCACTTCCGTAATTTTGACCAGTTCAAACCGAGCCAAACGTTTCGGTCAGCGTCGCCATGACGGCCCGGTATTGCTCCACGATATCATCGTGGGCCACATGGCGCCCGCCCTGCACCTGATGTCGCCCGGCGGACCAAACATCAGTGACGACACAGTCATTCGCCGCAAACAGGTATCCGTCCAATAACTGGCTGTCTGTCAGCGCGCAGAGCGTAGGGTCGTTGCTGTCAATCGCGACCAGATCAGCTAGTCGTCCTAGCGCGATCACACCTGCATTTCGGTTCAGCGCCTGCGCTCCGCCTTTCGCCGCTCCGACATACAAGGCTTCCCCGGTTGAGCGGTCTTCGACGCCTAAAATATTTCGTTCGCGGTGCTTTAAACGCTGGGAGTATTCGAAGAGCCGCAATTCTTCGCACACTGCGATATTCACGTTTGAATCCGTGCCGATCCCAAACGTGCCGCCCGCGTTCAGGTATTCCTTGCCATTGAAAATGCCATCGCCCAAATTCGCCTCTGTCACAGGGCAAAGCCCAGCAACCGCACCGGTTTTGGCCAGGCCGATCGTTTCAACCTGGGTCATGTGCGTCGCGTGGATAAGGCACCAACGGTGATCAACGTCTGTATTGTCCAGCAGCCATGCCACGGGAGGTGCGCCGAGGACGTCCTGCACACTTTCCACTTCCTTCAGCTGCTCTGCGATGTGGATGTGAATGGGCCCTGTCGGCGTTTGCGCGCCAATGCGTGCAAGATCAGCAGGCGACGTCGCGCGCAACGAATGCGGGGCGATTCCAACGCATGTGTCGCTCGGCATCGCTTTGGCCGCCGCCTTGCATCGCTCAACCAATTCTGCAAATTGATCGACGGTATTCCCAAATCGAAGCTGGCCTCCAGCAAGCTGCGCCTGCCCGACGTCCCCGTAGGTATAAAGGACGGGCAAGTGCGTGAGCCCTATTCCGGTCTGAGCCGCGGCCTTCATGATTTGCGCCGACAGTTCGGCTGGATCATTGTATGCCCGACCGCCCGGCGCGTGATGAATGTAGTGAAACTCACCCACAGCGGCATAGCCGGCCATCTGCATTTCCATAAACGCCATGCCGGCAATCACGCCAATTTGGTCCGGGGTCAGGTGATCAAGAAATCTGTACATCAAGTCGCGCCATGTCCAAAAGCTCTCGCGCCCCTTGGCGCGAAATTCAGTCATGCCCGCCATCGCCCGCTGAAAGCTGTGACTGTGCAAGTTTGACAGCGCAGGAAGGAGCGTATCGACACGGATATCCCCAGGCTCGGCCTGCGCAGATGTTGCGATTTCCGCAATTTTTCCTGCGTGCAAAGTCAAGCGCACGTCTTTCGACCAGCCAGTCTGGAGATAGGCCCGTCTTGCGAAAACCTCCATACACCCTCCCTATTATGAATGGACATAAAAATTCTAAGACCATACAATCTGCGTGACAAGATGTATTTAAATATGAGGAATTAATTGTCCCAAACGATCCTCAGTAATTGCTGCGTTGCCACCATGAAGTCAGGGCGCGCGCCCTATGGTTTGACCGGCGCCAACACGATTGTGCTGGACGGCGAGGCCATCGCCTGGGTTGGTGCGTATGCGGATATGCCATCAGATTATAGGCATGGCGATGGAGTCGACCTGGGTGGCCGATTGGTGACGCCAGCGTTAATCGACTGCCACACGCATTTGATTTTTGGTGGTCATCGGGCGATGGAATTTGAGATGCGCTTGAACGGGGCGTCTTATGAAGAGGTTGCGCGGGCAGGCGGCGGCATCATTTCGACCGTAACAGCAACACGGCGCGCTACCGAAGATGAATTGGTTGCGGACGCACTGCCAAGGCTGGATGCGATGATCGCCGAAGGCGTTTGTACCGTCGAAATCAAGTCGGGATATGGTCTGAACACCGATGTCGAGTTGCGGATGCTGCGCGCGGCGCGGCGTTTGGCGGATCTGCGGCCGGTGACGATCAAAACGACTTACCTTGGCGCACATGCGGTGCCGCCCGAATATGCCGGGCGCGACGATGCCTATATTGCCGAAGTCTGCCTCCCCGCGTTGCGCGCAGCCCATGCTGAAGGGCTGGTGGATGCCGTGGACGCCTTTTGCGAGGGGATCGCCTTTTCGCCAACGCAGGTTGCTCAGGTCTTTGCTGTAGCTCAAGCATTGGACTTACCCATCAAGATTCATGCTGAGCAATTATCCAACTTTGGGGGGGCCAAGATGGCGGCAGGCTATGGTGCGCTCTCTGCCGACCACATCGAATATCTTGACGAGGATGGGGCTGCAGCCTTGGCTGCGGCAGGGACAACGGCTGTGATCCTTCCTGGCGCCTTCTATACGCTGCGCGAAACGCAAATGCCGCCGATTGACCTGCTGCGCAAATATCATGTGCCTATGGCGGTAGCCACTGACGCCAATCCCGGTTCTTCGCCGATGACGTCCATTTTGCTGGCGATGAACATGGCATCGACCCTGTTTCGCATGACACCTCAGGAAGCACTTGTCGGGGCCACACGCAACGCCGCACGCGCGCTTGGTCTTTCGGATCGCGGCATGATCGCACCGGGCCTGCGTGCAGATATTGCGGTCTGGAATGCACAACACCCGGCAGAGCTTGCCTACCGGATCGGGTTCAACCCGCTTCACACGCGCATTTTTGGAGGTGAATTTTGGCCACGATGATTTTGACGCCGGGGGCGGTCACACTGAACGACCTGTCTTACGTGTTTCGCGAAGAGGCGGCTGTTACACTTGATCTGTCGTGCAGGGATGCGGTCGAAAATGCAGCGGCCAAGATCGCAAAGGCCGCGCGGGGGAATACTCCGGTTTACGGCGTCAACACGGGCTTTGGTAAACTGGCAAGTATCAAGATCGAAAATAAAGACACGGCAACGCTTCAGCGTAACCTGATCTTGTCCCATTGTTGCGGTGTGGGAGAACCGATTTCGCGCGCCCACGCGCGGCTTATTATGGTGCTCAAGCTTTTGTCCTTGGGGCGTGGTGCTTCGGGCGTGCGGTGGTCGCTAATCGAAATGCTGCAAAATATGCTGGCGCGCGGTGTGACGCCGGTTATTCCTGCCCAGGGCTCGGTTGGGGCGTCAGGCGATTTGGCCCCGCTTGCGCATATGGCCGCTGTGATCATCGGCGAGGGCGAGGCGGAAATTCAGGGCACTGTAATGAAGGGCTGCGACGCACTGGACAAGGCCGGGCTAGAGCCCATCCCGCTGGGCCCCAAAGAAGGATTGGCGTTCATCAACGGCACGCAATTCTCAACCGCTTTCTCGCTTAGCGGCTTGTTCATGGCATGGGAGGCCGCGCAGGCCGCGCTAGTAACCTCGGCTATGTCAACTGACGCAATCATGGGGTCCACCGCACCGTTGCAGCAAGAGATCCACGCGCTACGCGGTCATCGCGGCCAGATTGAGGCCGCAGCTACAATGCGTGCGCTTCTGGATGGCTCGCAAATCCGAGAAAGCCATCGCGATGGTGACACCCGCGTTCAAGATCCCTACTGCATCCGCTGCCAGCCGCAAGTGACCGGCGCCGCGATGGATGTCTTGCGCCAGGCGGCTGCGACGCTTCGGATTGAGGCCAATGCCGCAACAGACAATCCGCTGGTCTTGGTCGAGGCTGACATGATCGTGTCGGGCGGTAATTTCCATGCAGAGCCCGTAGGCTTCGCCGCTGATATGATCGCGCTTGTGATCTCTGAGATTGGAGCCATTGCGCAAAGGCGAGTGGCGCTCATGGTCGATCCGACCTTGTCCTTTGATTTGCCGCCGTTCCTGACGCCATACCCCGGCCTGAATTCGGGCTATATGATTGCCGAGGTCACGACGGCGGCTTTGATGTCTGAAAACAAGCATCTCGCTAACCCTTGCGTGACTGACTCGACCCCGACTTCGGCCAATCAAGAAGACCATGTGTCAATGGCGGCGCACGGGGCGTACCGGCTGCAACAGATGCTGCGCAATCTGCATTCTATTCTCGGGGTTGAGCTGCTTTGTGCAGCCCAAGGTGTCGAGTTCCGTGCGCCGCTGTCCACAAGCGAGTCACTCTCAAAATGTATTTCGCGGCTCCGCAAAGACGTGGCCACATTGGGTGAGGATCGGTATCTGGCGCCCGATATCCTCGCGGCCTCCCAGTTGATCTCGTCAGCGGAACTGCCAAAGCTCTCGCGAGTGGCAATGCCGGCTCTCGAGGTATGAACGTCTTTGACGTGATTGTTGGCGACAGCCCGGTGGTGCTTGCGCAGCCCCATGGCGGCACCTTTGTGCCAGATGATGTGATGAAGCGGTTGAACCCAATTGGGCAGACCCTGTCTGATACCGATTGGCACATTGCCCAGCTATATGATGGGTTGCTCAATGGGGCGACGGTTATCAAATCTAACGTGCATCGCTATGTCATTGATGCCAACCGCGACCCGGCAGGTGCATCGCTTTATCCAGGGCAGAACACGACCACGCTATGTCCGTTAACGGACTTTGATGGGCATAAAATCTGGCTGGCCGGAGAGGCTCCGCAGGAGGCTGAGATCAAGGCCCGGTGCGTGGCCTATCACGCTCCTTATCATGATGCGATAGCGCAAGAGCTGCTGCGCGTTAAGGCGCGGCACGGGGTGGCCTTGCTTTTTGATTGCCACTCAATTCGGTCCGACATCCCATTCCTCTTTGATGGTATTCTGCCGGTTTTTAACATTGGCACCTACGCAGGCACCACGTGTGCGACTGAGATCGAGCAAACGGTCAAAGCCTGCTGCGACGCTGCACTCGGTTTTGACACGGTCCTGAACGAGCGTTTCAAAGGTGGATGGACGACCCGCAACTATGGTCAACCTTCTTTGGGCGTTCACACCATCCAGATGGAATTGGCGCAGCGCGCGTATATGGATGAAACCGCCCCTTGGACGTACCGCCAGGGCCGGGCCACAAGGCTACGTCTGGTTTTGGCCGAAGTATTGAATACGCTGGATAATCTCGCCCGCAGTGGCGCGCTTGCCAAAAAAGGAGTCTGAAATGCATGATCGTCAGAATGCGCGTGATGTTTACCCGCCAACGGGCCCCGAACTTAATGCCAAGAGTTGGCAGACGGAGGCGCCTTTGCGCATGTTGATGAACAATCTGCACCCCGATGTTGCTGAGAACCCGCATGAGCTGGTTGTTTATGGTGGAATTGGTCGCGCGGCCCGCACATGGTCAGATTTTGACACCATGGTTGCGACGCTGAAGGATCTTGAAGCCGACGAGACGATGATCGTTCAATCGGGGCGCCCTGTTGCAGTGATCAAGACCCACTCCGATGCGCCGCGTGTCTTAATCGCTAACTCAAACCTTGTGCCCCATTGGGCAACTTGGGATCACTTCAACGAGCTCGATAAAAAAGGTCTGGCAATGTATGGTCAGATGACCGCGGGATCGTGGATTTACATTGGCAGTCAGGGCATCGTCCAAGGCACCTATGAGACCTTTATGGAGGCCGGACGTCAGCACTACGGCGGTGAGCTGACAGGGAAATGGATCCTCACGGGCGGTCTGGGTGGGATGGGCGGCGCGCAGCCGCTCGCGGCCGTCATGGCGGGTGCATGTTGTTTGGCGGTAGAATGTAACCCAGAGTCAATCGATTTTCGGCTGCGCACCAAATACGTCGATGAACGCGCTGACACGCTTGATGAAGCCCTTGCGATGATTGATCGGTGGACCAAATCGGGTGAGGCGAAATCCGTCGGCCTGTTGGGCAATACGGCTGACATTTTTCCAGAGCTTGTAAAGCGCGGCCTGCGTCCTGACATGGTCACAGATCAAACTTCGGCGCATGATCCGATCAATGGCTATTTGCCGCAAGGCTGGACGATGGCGCAGTGGCGCAACGCGCGCGAAAGCGATCCTAAAGCGGTTGAAAAGGCGGCGCGCGCGTCAATGAAGACCCATGTGAAAGCCATGTGCGACTTCCATTCAGCAGGCGTGCCGACGTTTGATTATGGCAATAACATCCGACAAGTCGCGCTAGACGAAGGGTTAAAGAACGCCTTCGATTTTCCCGGCTTTGTGCCCGCTTATATTCGACCGCTATTTTGCCGCGGCGTAGGCCCGTTCCGCTGGGTCGCGCTATCAGGTGATCCGGAGGATATCTACAAAACTGACGCTAAAGTAAAAGAGCTTGTGGGCGACCCGCATCTGCACAATTGGCTCGATATGGCTCGCGAGCGGATCAGCTTTCAGGGGTTGCCCGCGCGCATTTGCTGGGTCGGCCTTGGGGTGCGTCACAAACTGGGCTTGGCATTCAACGAGATGGTGCGGACAGGTGAACTGTCGGCCCCTGTTGTCATCGGGCGTGACCATCTGGATAGCGGTTCTGTGGCATCGCCAAACCGCGAAACGGAGTCCATGAAAGACGGCTCAGATGCGGTATCGGATTGGCCGCTTTTGAATGCCCTTATCAACACCGCGTCAGGGGCTACGTGGGTGTCTATCCATCACGGCGGCGGCGTAGGCATGGGTTTTAGTCAACATGCAGGAATGGTCATTTGTGCGGATGGTACGGATGAGGCCGCCACGCGGCTGGAACGTGTCTTGTGGAATGATCCGGCATCAGGTGTCTGGCGTCACGCAGATGCGGGCTATGAGGATGCCGTGAATTGCGCCCGAGAACAGGGGCTGAGGCTGCCGACGATCCTTGGCAATTAAAGTCGCGCCATTTGCTTTGGCTCTGGAGCATCAGTTTGGTGTCCCAGTGTCCGCTCTGAGCAGATGAAAATGGAGCTTGTGGGCGCAAGCGACTAAGCTACCTCAAACGAACGCGAGTTGGAGAGAGATATGTATTTACGCAATTGCTGGTACGTCGCGGGTTGGAGCAAAGACTACGAACATACTCTCAAGGCGCAGAAACTGCTGGGCGAAAATATTGTGTTCTACAGGCAATGTGACGGCGCACCAGCCGCGCTCGAGGATGCCTGCCCGCACCGCAAATTGCCGCTTTCTATGGGGCAGCTTGAAGGGGATCATGTGGTCTGTGGCTATCACGGACTGACCTTTGATTGCACCGGCAACTGTATCGATTCCCCCACCCAGCGCGGCATGACCCCCCGACGCGCGGTTGTCAGGTCCTACCCCGTCGTGGATCGCTATCGCCTGCTCTGGATCTGGATGGGCGATCCGGAAAAGGCCAATCCGGATGAGATCTTTGAGATCGAGAATTTCGACAATCCGGACTGGGGCTATACAGATGGTGGCATGCTTTCGATTGAATGCAATTACCTGTGGGTCGTCGATAACCTACTTGATCCCAGCCACGTGGCTTGGGTGCATGTGACGTCCTTTGGCGGCGGCGGCACGGGCGATCAACCGCTCGATATGGAAAAGACTGACCGCGGCGTGATCGTCTCGCGTTGGATCTATGATCAGCCACCCTCGCCGTATTATAAAAACCTCGTGAGGTTTGAGGGCACTTGCGACCGTAAACAACATTATGAGATGTGCGTGCCTGCAATTGCGCTCAACAAATCGGTCTATACGCCTACGGGTACGGGTGGACCTGACAAGCCCGCCGTCGCCGATACCTACGTTAATATTTCTTACAACTTCATGACGCCGGTGGATGAGAACAATACGCAATATATCTGGTTCCAGCACCGCAACACCGACCCATGTGACAAGGCCATCTCTAAGCAAATGAACGATGGCGCGATCATGGCCTTTAACGAGGACAAGGAAATCCTTGAAGCGGTTCACAAGGGGATGGACGCGATGACTACGCCTCACATTGACCTTGGACTGGACTTGGGCGCTAAGACGTTTCGATTGCGATTGCAGCGGCTCATCGATGCCGAACAGAAAGATACAGAACACGCCTAACCCAAGGCCCTTTGTCGAAGCGTTTCGAGATGGGCAAATAGATCATCCGCAGTTTTCCAACTGACTTGCATCTTTTCAGCGTCACTTAAGTCTGCGGGCACGACAGCGTGGCCATAGGGATCGTCTTTGAAGATCGGATAGTCGGACCCCAGCATTATGCGATCTGCGCCAAACACTTTTACCGCCGCCTCTAACGCCCGTGGCCCTAGCGAGGCGCAATCATACCATAAGCGGCGCAAACGCTCTGTCGGGAAAGGCTCATTGGGGTTGCGGTGCCGCGCGATGCTCTCGATCCGCTCAAATATGAACGGTAACGTCCCGCCAAGATTGACGATCTGGAACGTGATGTTGGGGTATTCGTCCAGCATATCCGAGAGGATCACAGTCAGCGCAGCCTGCGACGCACTGGATTGCAAATCCACAGCGGAGAGCCGGTATTGCACGTTGTCCGCAGGCCGGGCAGGGGGCTCCTGGCCGACTTTCAGTCCCGGATGCAGCATAATGTGACAGCCGTATTCATTGGCCGCCGCCAGAAGAGGTCGCAACTCATCAGCTTCTTCCAGCGAATTGAAATAGTTCGAGGGCAGGATAATACCGGGAAGACCAAGATCGCGCCGGATACGCCTCACCTCGGCGCAGGCAAGATCCATGTCGTCGAGCGGAACGCCCGCCAATCCTATCAGCACGCCATCCGTCTCATGCGTGAGCTGCGCCAAATAGTCATTGTACGCTGAGATGGCCGTAGCGATTTCGTGCGCGGGCATCAGATCAACTCCCAAGGCGCCCGGAAACGTCAACATACGGTGCGTTAGTCCAGCGGCCTTCATCTCGGCCAATCCAACGCGATAGTCGTGGTAATGCTCGGTGAAAGGAAATTCGCCATTCATAGCAACCATCACGGTCACACCATCGCCGCGCGTGCGCAGATACGGGCGCTTTTTCCGAGCGCGCAACGTATCCACCAGGCCCCCACCGTAGAAATGCGAGTGCATGTCGATGCGACGGCTATCGATGGTCATCTGGATGACTCCCTTGCGCGGACAGACCAGTTATATCACTGACTTCAAGTCAGGTTTCAAATTGGCAAACGCTAGCCTGAACGAGCGACGTCTGGCGCTCGATCAAGAAACCGCGTTTTTGCCAAAAAAAACCGCGGCGCTTTGTCCAAACGCCGCGGTCTCACCACGCAGTATGTGATTTCTATACTTTGGCGCCCTTATAGGCCCCATTTCGCAGCAGTGGTTTCAAAAAAGCCGCGCGTTTTCTGCAGTTCAACCCAGCTGTTCACATAGTTGATCCATACTTGATCTGTCTGTGGCAAAAGCATCGCGATGGGTGTTGGTGCGCGCGCTTCAGTCGTCTCGATCTGACGCAAGTTCGGGAACTTAGCCAACAAAGTGGCACCTTCGATGTTTGACGTGATGAATACATCTGAACGACCTGACAGGACCTCTTGGAACCCGATAGCAGGCGCTTCTACGACAGTAATTTCGGCGTCTGGGAACCATTCGCGCGAGCTTTTCTCAAAGGTGGTTCCCAGTGTGGCGGCGACTTTTACGTCGGGCAAATTGATCGAGTCCCAGCCGTTGAAGCGGTCGATTTTGTCTGCGGTGGTAAAGGGCAATATCTCAACCGAGATATAGCTGTTGGAATAACCAGCTGCTTTCAAGCGCGCAGGGCTGATTGAGGCAGAACCCGTGATGTGATAATTTCCTGCGACCACACCATTGACGAGCGTCTTCCAGTCAGTCGGCACAAACTCAAGCTCAACGCCAAGGTCTGCGGCCAGTTGGGTCATGACATCTACGTCGTATCCGACGTATGAATTGGTGGCAGGATCGCGGACCGACATTGGGTTCCAGTCACCGGTTGTACCTACTTTTAGAACACCATTGCTCAGAATGTCATTCAATGCGGATTGGGCGTTGGCTGGCGCGCCAATCAGCGTCGTCATACAGGCCGCCACCAGGCCCAGCTTTTTCAAAAGTCGCATAAAGTTTCCCCAATTTAGGTCATTTTGTTAGAAGCAAACGAATTATGTCTATACATTACGTATTTCGTATAGAGCCATATCAAATATCAAGTGTTAATGACTCTGAGGAAAGTTTCAAGGAGTGGCTCATGTCGAATAAAAGCAAAGCGATTGAAATTTATGCGCTTAACAAATGGTATGGGTCCTATCAGGCGCTAAAGGATATAAATCTGACGGTTGACCACGGCGAACGCATTGTCGTTTGCGGCCCCTCAGGATCAGGCAAGTCTACTCTGATCCGATGCGTGAATTCCCTTGAAGTGCACGATTCTGGCCAGATTATTGTCGATGAGATCGAGATGAAGGACGACGAGTCTATTCATGAGATCCGATCCGAAGTTGGTATGGTTTTTCAGCAATTCAACCTGTTCCCACATCTGACCATTCTCCAAAATCTGACGCTGGGCCCGATCAAGGCTCGCGGCATGTCCAAGGTGGACGCCGAGGAACGCGCTATGCGATACTTGGAGCGCGTACGCATTCCTGATCAGGCACATAAAAAGCCAAGTGAGCTATCGGGCGGCCAGCAACAGCGCGTAGCGATCGCAAGATCGCTCTGCATGGAGCCCAAGATCATGCTGTTTGATGAGCCAACGTCTGCGCTTGACCCAGAAATGATTTCGGAAGTCCTCGATGTGATCGTTGATCTGGCCGAGGATGGGATGACGATGATTTGCGTGACTCACGAGATGGGCTTCGCTCGGCGCGCTGCCGACAGGATGATCTTTATGGATCATGGGGAAATCATCGAAACCGGAAAACCCGAAGAGTTCTTCGAGGCTCCAAAATCAGAACGCTGCCGGAAATTCCTCAGCCAAATCTTGCAGCACTAGGGGCGCCAATATGACTCTCAAAACCTCAATCGCTCTCGCGTGCATCTTGTTCGTCGCGGGCTGTAGCGCCGCACCCGGAGCCTGGGGCTGGTACGTTATCGATCCCAGGACAACCTCTGGATACAACAATATCAGGTTCCTGCTGAACGGCTTCGGTGCGACAATTTTGTTGTCGCTTATTGCCGCGTCCCTATCGATGGTAATCGGTTTGCTTGTCGCCCTTCCGGGGATGTCATCCAATCGATGGCTTCGGTATCCATCGCGTATCTATATCGAATTTATTCGGGCCATCCCCCTGCTTCCAATGCTCTTTTGGGTCTTTTACGGGCTTCCTGTCGTACTGAAATCAATCGGGATCAGTGTCAGTATTGATGCTTTCTGGGGTGCCATTATTACGCTGGCGATCTCAGACAGTGCGTTTACCGCCGAAATTTATCGCGCGGGTATTCAGTCGATCAATAAAGGCCAGACGGAGGCCGCGAAGACCGTGGGTTTGAACTATGCACAGACCATGCGCTATGTCGTCATGCCGCAGGCGATCAAACGCATCCTGCCGCCGCTCGCCAACCAGTTCATCTATATCGTAAAAATGTCAGCTTTCGCCTCGGTCATCGGGATGCAGGAACTGACGCGCAGGGCGAACGAGTTGGTGGTGACCGAGTACCGCCCACTGGAAATCTACTCACTGCTGATCCTCGAATACCTGGTTCTGGTCTTGATCATCAGCTTCTTTGTGCGGTGGTTGGAGCGTAAGATGGGCTCGGACGAAAGCAAATAGCTACTCGACAAATGACAGGTAATCGGCAGCCAGGGCATCGGCCGCTGATTTTAGCAGCAATATCCCATGTTCTGGCCGCGCGAGCCCAGAATGGGACCCAACCCGACCATCAGGAAAGTCACGGCGATGTGCCTCAGGCGCCCCATGCCGGTCCCCGGCATGCGCCCGAATATAGTCTTGGGTCAGTTTGCGAGGCGCCGCCAGATCGGGAGCTTCAATACGTCGATGCGTATGCTGTGTGATCGACACCTCGGACGGCGTCGCGTGCATGCCTTCCCAATCGCCGTACCATTCACTGCGCAATGCGTTGACGCTTTCAAAATCCCACCAGCTGCGAATGCGCACCTCTGCGTTGGTCCTGCCCGCGGCCTCGCGCAG
>NZ_JBVCWP010000011.1:0-37325 GCF_057460485.1 Boseongicola sp. | reverse complement strand
CGCTGGCAAGGATACATCGAGGATATCCGCGTCAAGCAGGAGGAAGCCCAAGCTGCAAGCGCAGATCACCATGCGCGGCTGGCCTGCTGGATCAGTGATCGCAGCACCATGTGCAAACACATCACGGCCCCGCAAGTGACGGCGTTGCTTGCCTCAAAGTTGGTGACGCAGGCCCAAATCCGAGCTGCAGGCCTCGGATCATGACCGCAACCGATCCAACAGAAGAGCAAACAGCAAGGCGACCCATGTCATACGCTGGCGCTGCTGACACGGGACCTTGCGAGGGGCGGCAAGCCTCCCCTTCGAACCCCATCGCCGCAGGCTGTGCCCGCACCAAAGAGCCGCTGACCGAGACCTTCGTCTTCCGGTGCACAGCGGCAGAGAAGGCCCAGTTGCGCGCCAAGGCCAAGGCTGCTGGCCTGCCCGCTGCGACCCTCCTGCGTGAAGCGCTTGGCCTGACCGCAGCGCGTCGTCGCAAGCCCATCCCTCGCGTTGACCCTGCGCTGGTGCTGGCCGTCGGGCGCATCGGCGGCAATCTCAACCAGATCGCTCGTTGGCTGAACCGCGCCATGCGAACAGACCGCACCGACCCTGATGCGCTCACAGTCGCCGGCCGCCTACTGACCATCGAACGCCAGCTTGCACAGATCGTCGAGGCCGCACGCCGATGCTGATCAAGTTCTTCCGGAACGGGAAAGGTGCGGGCGCGGGTCCGATCGGCTACCTCGTGGCGGACAAAGTGCTGGCCTATGACGGCAACCGCGACCCGATCCGCGACGCAGACGGCCAGCCGATGACGGTCACGCGTGAGCCTTTGCCTGAGGTGTTGCGCGGCAGTCCCGAGCGCACCGAAGCTCTGATCGACGCCAGCCGCCACCAGTGGACCCACCGCGCGTGTCAACGCCGGAGTAATTTTCCCCAAAAGTGCCGGAGTAAAATTCCCCACTTTGGCGGTTTCGGTTGTCAGCCGTTGATGTGACTTGCGGCTCCATTTTTTGGTGGGCGGCCACGTCGCTTAGGCGCGGGCGGGGGTGTTATGGGGGCGTTTGTGCGGGCGTGCTCGGGGATCAGGTCTGAGTGGGCGCGCAGCCGGTAGCTTGCCCCTTCGATCTGAACATCGCGCCGCCCGGCTATCAGACCGCCTTCGACAGCCTGCGCGATGTGATGAACCAACGGCATGGCTGGGCCGATCCGATGGAGTTGGAGCGCACCCAAGAGGTCCGCGACACCATCGAAACCCCGACCCGCGCCCGAGGTCGCGACGAACTGCACGCGTGGATCCTCGACCAGGTCAGCGTCGGCCTGATCAGCGACCGCGCAACCATGGTCGAGGGCCTCACAGACGCGGGCTACGATCTGCCCCTCGTCGGCAAGGCCTACTTGACCGCCCAAGACCCCGACACCGACGAACGCTGGCGTTTGAAAGGAAAGATATTCCATGAAAACTGGCAAGCCGACCCGGTTGAGCGAGAAATTGAACGCGGAACTGGACACGATCCGGCAGGACTACGCCGCCTTGATGGTATCCCAACTGGAGAGCTTCAGGACCGATTTGAACAGCATTGCGACCAATGCGCAGCGTACAATCGAGATCGATACCCGCACCTTTCTTCAACAGAACAAGAGCTGGCTCGAGACACGGACATGGGAAATCAAAACATGGCTGACGATCTCGCCCTGGGTGATCACGGGGATCATCGTGATGGGGATCGCCCCGATGATGGCCGCGAGCTTGCTCTGGACGCAGATGCCGTCCAGCTCAGAGATGAGGGAGCTGGGCCTGACGCGGATCGACAGGGAGGACGGGACGTGGCTGGTACTGGACCCGACCAAGACGCGCCTGTGGACCTGCACACTGAGCGGCAGATCAGTGACCTGCATCAAGATCGAGGAGGATTTGATGACGACACCCCTGACAGCCTTGGAACGCGACTTACTCGCCTGCGTCGAGCGGTTGGTGACAGCCTGCGAAACCTCAGCGCGGGAATTGAACGGATTAGAAGCACGCTCGACAGGCTAGATGCAGAGTCAGCTGGATGGTATCGCAGAATACGTGACGCTGCCGGTTCGTTCGCAAGCCGTTTCAATGAAAGCATTACGTGGATTGTTGAACGAAGAAGCGCGCTACAGGACGCTGGACGAACTATTGAACACGAGCTTGAGCTTAGGGAGGGACGCCGAAGAGAGACTGAGACAGAGCTAGAAGCTCGGGAGGCCGAGATGGACCGGGGGCTGACGCATTAAGTCGCGATGAGCGGTTCAATGTTAGACACGTCAATTTCCTTGGCCGCTACCACCATGTCGTAATTCGTCTGCAAGTTCACCCAATAAGCCGGGGTAGTGTTGAAAACGCGGGCGAGCCGCAGCGCTGTATCAGGCGTGATCCCTGTGGTGCCCTTGATCAACCGCTCGATCCGCGTCCGAGGCACATCCAGCCGCCGCGCAAACGCGATTGCCCCCAATTCCAGGGGTTCAAGGTACAGTTCTTTCAAGACTTCACCAGGGTGCATAGGCTCTTCAAGCAGGCTCATCAGCGTATCCTCTCAATGGTAATCGACAATTTCGACACCAGCAGGGCCGTTCGGCGTCCAGACAAAGCAGATGCGCCATTGCCCATTGATCCGCACGGAATGTTGCCCGGTCCGATCACCTTTCAGTTCTTCTAAGTGGTTGCCGGGCGGAAACCGTAAATCTTCCACAAAAACCGCAGCATCGAGCGCCGTAAGCATCGCCCGCGTGCGCTTCACCAAGTCACCAGGGAAGCCTTTGCCATACTTGCCCTTCATGGCATTCGCCGCGAGTTTGCCCTTGGTGCTTTGGATCATACAGGTATGTATCGCTCCAAGATACATGTGTCAAGGTGTGATACCAATCCCTGTGTACAGCAAACCGCATCAACCAAAAACCTAGTTACAACCGCAACGAAAAGCTACAGGGGCGGAAAGCGGAAATTCGCCGCGGGTGCATTCACAATTTAGACCGCGTCAAAAAGCGGACGCTCATACAGTGAAAATGAGCGCGGGATAGATGGCTTGATGAAAGTGTTGCGGCAGGCGCAGCCATGGCGGAAGGTGTCTGCACGGCCTGCAACTCCATCAGGATGATCATGATCATTGTGATCAAAGGCACGATAACTTTGACGCTTGACGGGGCTGGCCGAGCATCATCTTAGTATCCAACTTTCGCGTAGATGAAATACGAGAAAGTTAGAAAAACTTGACAAATGAGGTGAATTATTCCAGCTTTCGCGTAGATGAAATACGAGAAAGACGGAAGATGCTCTATCTCATTGGCGAGAATCTGGACAGCGACCGCGCCCACTACCAAGCCGAAACAGGCCGGATCGTGCAGCTTATGCGCGGTATCTATGCCGATGCCGACGAGGATGTCGATGGCATCGTGCTGCGGCACGCCGTACGCATCGCCAACTATCTCTATCCGCGGGCTTATCTGTCCGCCGCCAGCGCCGTAATGCTCGCACCGACGCGGGATGGCCGATTGTTCATTAGTGGACCGCGTTCACAGCGCAGACGGATCAGGACACTGGAGATCATCCAGAATATGGCGCCAGCCCATCCCTCGACCGCACCCGCGCTAATCGCGGACGGGCTGGGAGAGCTCCGGATTGATGTCTCTTCGCTGCGGCAGCGTTTTCTCGAAGCCTTTCGTCTGCGCAGCGAACATGCTGCCTCGATTAATGAAGAAATACGCGCTTCACTCGCGGCGCGTTTGATCGAAGAATATGGTGACCCTAAAAACACTGCCGATGCGCTCTGGACGCTTGCACGTGAAAATGAATGGTACCGTGAGGGCGAGCAAGCCGAGCGCTACCTCCTGAAATCACCGTCTCTGATTGAAATGCGAAATGAAGCCGCGCTCAGCTTCACGGTGGCCTGGCACAGCAAGCCGATCGGTGAGCTGCACCATGACGGCTTTGAATGGCGTTGGACGGCCGAGAAGAACTTCAATCTGCCATTGGTGCAGCAGCGTACGCCCGGCAAGTTGCCGCCCTTCATTCTCTCGCTCTTGCCCGAAGGCTGGCTGGCGCGTGTGCTCAAGGAGAGTGATGAGCGCGCACTGCTTCGTTCCGGCAAGCGCTATATGTCGAACATCACGATCAGCTCTGATACCGCCGAAATTGCCGCGCTGCCGGCAGATCGGCTTTCAACTCGCCTAAGTGAATTCAGCACCGAAGGCGTGTTCATCGGGCGCTATGAGGGGCCGGCGCGCGGTGATATTGAGAACAGTTTTGAAGAAAAGCTCGCGCGCTTGTTTGCAAACTCGCAGACACCGCGCCTGTCCGGCGTGCAGATCAAGGCTCCGATGTTTCTTGACCCAAAAGGATGCCTTGTTCCCAGCACGACAGAGCCCTTCACGCATATACTTAAACCTGCCGGCACAAGCGGATTTCAGGCCCTGCCGATTATCGAGTATTTGTCGATGACCTTGGGGCAGGCTGCCGGGCTTGAAGCCCCGGACATCGTCTTGATCGGCATGCCGGACGGTATGCCGCCGGCGTTGATTGTGGAACGCTTTGATATCCGTAGCAGTGCCGATGATCACCGCCGTATTGCGCTCGAAGACATCTGCTCTGTTCTCGATTTGCCCCCCGAAGCCAAATATGACAGCACGATCGAGCGGATCGCGCGCGCCGTGCGTTCACTTTCCACCGCGCCCGAGGAAGACCTGAAGGTCATATTGAAGCGCGCGCTGTTTGCCTGGCTCATTGCCGATGGTGACATGCATCTTAAGAATCTTGCCTTGCTTAAGATCGCAGCGCCGGGCGCAGACACCTTTGAGAGCGTGAGGATGGCCCCGCTCTATGATGCGGTGACAACTCGCGTCTTTCCGGGGCTGCAGCATGATCGCATGGCGCTCAAGCTGGATGGCAAGGATGACCGGCTGCGCCGCGCTGACTTCCTACGCCTTGCCGCGACCGCCGGGATACCAGCACGCGCCGCCGATGCGGCTATCGATGAGCTCGTCAAGAGGTTTGCCACCGGGCTCGATCAGATCATCGTGCCGGATGTTCCAAACCTTGAAGCGGAGATCACGGCCAAGGCGGAGCAGATGCTGGAGTTGTGCCGCGAGCGGCTTGCGGTTTGGCACTAAGCCTTTCGGATGCCGCGTAACAAGAATGCAAGAAGGTTGTCTCTGGCACGCTCCTACACACGTCCGCTCTGGAGAAGCCGCATCGCAGCACCCAATGGCATGGTCAGGGTCAGGTTTGTACCGTTAGTGTTTGAAGCAATTCTCTCGGTGCCAAGTTACAAACTCCGTTCTTGGCCGGTTGGCTGGACGTTCAGGTGATAAGAGCTTTCCTGACGAATTGATCATCGCTGTCACGGCGTTCAAGTCGTTGCTGTGCCTCGAAACTAGAATGGAAAGATCATCGGCAAATCCCACCAATCCCCTGTCAAACATCCAATGTGCGGTTCCGGACAATGCTAGCCCATTGCTCACGATATCGGGGCCGTCATGTTCCACCGGTCTGATATGGGCGGCCTCAACCTCGGCACGCCCGCCGCCATTGATCAGGCGTCGCCCCGTAATCGCGCAACGTTCGCCATAAGTACGAAGAACATTCTTTCTGAAGTTGCGGTCGCGCACGGCGCGGTTGGTCAATTGGGTGACACGATCCCGCGCTGAGAAATGTTGAAAGGGCACCTGCGGGTCTTGGAAGCCAGGAATCTGCTTGATCTGATCAACGCGAGGCAGAAGATCATCATCTGGCCCAAGTCCGCGCTCCACAATCCGGGCAAAATCCTCTGCCGAGAGTGGCCCAAGAACCGCAAGACCGGCAAATTTATGCGCCCACGAGTATTCGGCTATGGCAGCTCGACTGGATACAACACGCGCTGGAAGACGATCTGCAAGCGGACTGGCATCCAATATCTGTCTGCGCACCCGGCTGGGCGGCATGGTTTTTTCACTGAATTGGTTGTGCGCCAGGGCGTCGATCCGGTCACCGCTGCCAAGGCTGGACGCTGGTCAGACCCCAATTTGCCGATGCGCATTTATGCCCATGCGGAGACGGACGAGGCCGATGTCAGGGCCCGTTTTCGTACAAACCATGTACAGGATGACCCTGTACAAACACCCAAACAGCAGAAATCAAAGAAGGAATAACGCTATGAACGGTTCCCTCCTAAGGGGCAGGTTATTGGTTCGAATCCAATCGGGGTCACCAACACGCTTTTCTTCGGCGGGATCGAACAGCATTGGACGTGGTGGATTGGACAGATATGGAGGGCCCATGACGCCCGTCCTTTACTCATTTCGACGCTGCCCTTACGCGATGCGCGCCCGTCTTGCTTTAGCAGTGAGCAATTGCGAAGTGGAGTTACGAGAAATCGCTCTTCGGAACAAGCCGCAGGCTTTCCTTGACGTTTCAAAAAGTGCCACTGTGCCATGTCTTGTCACGGCCGAAACGGTGATAGATGAAAGCCTCGACATCATGTTTTGGTCATTGAAGTGGGATGACCCCGAAGGGTGGCTTAAGATGCCCGAGGCGGGACTTGCTTGGATTGAACGGGCTGATGGACCATTTAAGTCCGCGCTGGATCGCACCAAGTATGCAAACCGGTACGAAGGCGTCGATCCTTCCGCGCAGCGCGATCAGGCATCCGATTTTCTGGCCGATCTCGATGCGCAGATCGATCTGTGGATGTTCGGCCGCCCCACGCTTGCGGACTTCGCGATCCTTCCTTTTGTCCGACAGTTCGCCTTTATTGATAAGGTCTGGTTCGATACGCAACCCTGGCCGGACTTGCAGGGATGGCTTGAGCGGTTCCTGGTATCGCAACGGTTCTTGGGCATGATGCAGAAGTATCCGCAGTGGCATAAAGGTGATGAACCGATACTTTTTCCATCCGGTGAACCCCCCTCCTGAAGGGATTTCGCTCCGACACATCGAATTTATTGCAGGCAAGCGCGTTTCTTTGAATTATTGATAGCACAAGGCAACGCGGACGGCCGAAAAGGGATAGAAAATGACGACGCAAACAGATGAGGGCGCCGCATATGGGGACTACTTAAAACGTCACACCGAAGCATTGATCAAAGATATTGGGTATGCCCGGGCCTGTGAGGTGTCGGGAAAATCCAAAGCGACGCTGGGGCGGTATGCGTCTTTGGCGCCGGAGAACTCTGATCGCTATATCCCGGTGAATGTTTTGCTGGAATTGGAGCGCGCTGCGTCATCGCCATTCGTGACCAAAGCCCTGGCCGAGCTTCAGGGAATGAGTTTGGAATACGACGAGAACAGAGAAGATTCTACCGGAGCGTTGAACACTGACGTCATCAAGCTTTCGCAGCGCTTTGCGAACCTGATGGGCGAGTACAATTACTCGATCGCGGATGGTGTGATTTCTCTGAATGAGGCGCGACGTTTGCTTGAAGAGACCAATTCGTTGCAACAGGTCCTGATGGATATGAAATTGCATTTGCAGAGTGATCCGTAGCACTCCCTTGATAATGGGGATCGGATGAAAGGCATCCGACCCCCAGTCCGACGGCCAGGCAATAGACTCACTGTGGCAGTTACAACTGCGCGCCCACACAAATTTGGCCGTTTAGATACTCACGACTAAACCGCCTCGGCCGCACGACGCGAACATCGCGCGACCGAGGGGATCGGACCAAGAGACAACGGGGATGTTCGATGCCGGCCCGACAAGACAGAAGGTATGTGGTTGAAGGTTTTCATATAATGGGAAAATAACTGAGATCGCGTCATGTTTGGAATGAACCTGTTTTTTGAATGTAGGAAATTTTCACAAGAGTGAGGCGCTGGAGAGCTACGCCACGCAGGGCCTAACAATTCTCTTGGACTGGATTACAACGCCTGCTGCCTATGCCCAGATTGGTTTATTGGTTGCGGCTTATTTGCGGGCACTCGTTCTTTCGGCGTGGATGGGGCCGCGTATTGATCGACCGATCCGCCCTGCCCAGGAGAACCAACCCTCTTTCGCCACGGCGCGTCGTTTTGCTTTGATGTTTCCGCCGCTTTTGTTGCCAGTCCTAGCCTACGCATTGCTGCCCTCGGTGAGGAAGTCACGCGATCTCTTTTTGGATCGGGTGCGGTTATTGCCCTAAGCAAACGGTTCTTTGTCTTTCTCGCCTTTCGTCGTGTCGTCCGCGAGATTGTCACCGACCCCTTCGTGAAGACCATCGGCACATACGTCATGCTGCCTGTTGCGGGATTGTACGTGGCGGGCCTGCTCGATCCTGTTCTGGCCTCAAACGGCATCTCAATGGGCCGGATCAACTTTTCATTCTTGGCAATTGCGCGCGCAGTGATCGCGGGCTCTATCCTGTTCTGGCTCAGCCGCTGGTCTGCTGAGCATGGCACACCCTATATTCGCGCTCAGGAAAACATGCACCTGCCGACTCGCGAGCTTGCTGCCAAGGCCTTTGAGTTTGCAATCTTCGCCGTTGTTGGACTGGTCTTGTGAACATTATGGGGCTGGATCTGTCCGCCCCTGCACTTCTTGGCGGCGCGGTCGGTGTTGGTCTGGGCTTTGGTCTTCAAAAAATCGTGTCCAATTTCATATCGGGGATCATTCTACGACTGGCAGGGCAGGCGACAGTTGGTGATTTTTTGGAGCTCGATGGGGGAGAGAGCGGGACAATCATCCGCATCGGCGCACGCGCGACTATCCTTGAGACCTTCGACGGCAAATGGATTGTGGTGCCGAACGAAGACTACATCGCTTCGCGTATCATAAACTGGTCGGACAGTGGTTCTGGCAACCGCTACGAAGTTAAATTTTCTGCTAGCTATGACACAGACATCAATCTCATTCCGGACCTGATCAGCAAAGCCGTGATGAAGCATCCAGCCGTCCTGAGCGAACCGGAGGAGCCGGATGTGGACTTGCGCGCCTATGGCGATGGTGGTGTTGAATTCGGAGTTGAGTTTTGGGTTGAGGGAATTCACGATGGACCCAACAAGTACATGTCCGAAGTGCGGTTTCTGATTTGGAACGCCCTGAAAGAGGCAAATATCGAGATCCCATTCCCACAGCGCGAAATCCGCTATCGGGAGGGACATGGACCAAGTTAGGTCATCTGAATGGCTTTTCGATCGATCGACAGAATGTACCCTTGTCGCGCCACTGTGCGGACCAACAATTCTGCCACCATCTGATTTCCCAGCGCATCTCGGAGACGTTTGATTCGCGTGGCCCCGGCGGCTTCTTCGCAATCGGCTGCATTGCGTCCAGAAATAACTGCTTCGATCTCGGCACCTGACAAGACATCCCCGTCCATGCGGGCTTCTGCAAGGACTGAAAGTGTTTCTATCGCGGCACCGGTCAGTTTGAACTCCATATCGTTCAGCGCAACAATGTTTTCATCTCGATTGATAACAAGGGACGAAACCTGAATGCCTTGTCTTTCAATCATTCCGATGCGCCGGTTAAGGATCACGATGGTGACAACAAACACCAGCGAGGCAATCAGAAGCCCGGTCGCAAAAAGCATCAGAACAAAGATCACAACACGATAGCTTCCTAAGGTCTCGGAAAAGGCCGTGCCGGATTGTGCAAGAATCTCAAGCAGTTTGATTTCGGCTTCTGACGTCAGATCGGCGTTTTCAATAAACAGCTGTTCCACGCGGGCATTGAATGCATTCGCGTCCGGCAGGCTCCACAACAGAAAAGCCGCGGCGCTTCCTAGGATCAGGACGACCGCCACAATGCCAAGAGCGACAACACGGGTTCCCGCAGTGCGCGTTTCAGTAACGGAGGTAGAATTCACCCGCATCCCGCTTTTTTGCCTCTAGTCCTGTTTCGTCGAAGACAGATACTACCTGTAACAACATCCAGCCACCGGCGGCAACGCGTTGGGACACTTTGTCCGACACAGCGCCCGACATTTCGCAGGGCTGCACGTTCACCTCAACAACACCATAATGCAGGCGCAGCGGGTCTTCCTGTTTGGCTTTATAGTCGGCGAAACATTCCGCGATGGCGCCGGTAGCGGACCCCAACGCCAGACATCCGGCCAAAAGACTGATCACAATATATCTCATGAGCGCGACCCTGCGGGTTTGGGACTCGAAAATCAATAACAGGCGTAAGTGCGGCGGCTGTTATCTCATATCAGCATGGAGATATTGCTTGTCGCAGTTCCCCCACCCCAATTTGGTTTCAAGCCAACCACGGCGCATCTGTCGAACATGGGGGAGTGAAGATGAAGCTTTTAACCACGCTGATCCTGAGCATAGCGTTCGCTGGCTCAACGGTGACATCCGCAAGCGCAGACAGCGAAGATCTCGCGAAGGCAATCGCCGGGATCGCAGCGGTCGCCATCATTGCCAAGCTGCTTGATGATCGAAAAGACCGTCGCCGCGAAGCTACGGCAACGGTTGGGGCCAGTCGCTTGGGCTCCGTCGAGCGATCAGGCACAGATCACGGACGCCAAGGGGTCCGCAACACAATCCGCCCCTTTGATCGCCATGGCCCAAAGGCGGGGCGTGGGTACAAGAAGACGCCTTTGCCAAGGTCCTGCCTCCGGGTGGTCGAAACCGGGCGGCGCGACAGGCTTGCCTATGGCGGGCGATGTCTGAGCCGGAATTTCCGCTTTGCTTCAAAGCTGCCTGACCGCTGTGAAACCGCTGTGCGCACCAACCGTGGGTTCCGCACTGTCTATGGCGCGCGCTGTCTGGAACGCGACGGTTGGAAAGTCGCACGGCGATAAGTCGTCGAAATAGAACACCGGCACGGGCATCCCGCACATCTCCGTCAGTGCCGGCGGGTCGGGGCTTCATCCCCCCGACCCGAAGATTTAACGAGTGAGATGGTGCTTCTCACGAGTGGGTGGGTACGAGTTTGGGCGGTCCTTCGGCAACGAAGGGCCGCCCTTTACTTGTAAAGAGGCGCGAAGTTGTGGTTTCTGGCGCCATGGGGCCAGACTTTGAAGAAGAACAACGACTGCTGAGTGCGGGCTTTTCGGTGATCGTGGGTGTCGATGAGGTTGGACGCGGACCTTTGGCCGGACCTGTGACGGCTGCAGCGGTTGTTCTGCGCCCGGATCAAATTCCGGAAGGGTTGGCGGATTCAAAGAAATTGAGCGCTAAGCGCCGTGACTATCTTGCGGAAGAGATCCGGAAGGTCGCTTGGGTTTCTGTGGCACATGCCAGCGTCGAGGAAATCGATGTTCTGAACATTCTGCAAGCATCCCACCTCGCTATGTGTCGAGCAATAGAGGGGATCGGATTTTCAGTGGACCATGCACTGATCGACGGCAATATGATCCCGCGCGACATTAAGTGTCCCGCAACCGCTTTGATCAAAGGAGACGGTCGTTCGGTATCGATTGCTGCCGCTTCCATTGTCGCAAAAGTGGTGCGCGATCGCATCATGGTGGATTTGGCGCAACAGCATCCCGGCTATGGATGGGAAAAGAATGCGGGATATCCGACAAAAGCGCATCGCGTGGCGCTGGAAGATCTTGGTGTGACCCCTCACCATAGACGTTCGTTTAAGACCGTCCACAATATGTTGTGACAAGAGAATTTCTTAACCTGTTGATTCAAAAAAGAATTTGACGGCGAATCACCTTTGACTCATCTTTAGGCCAACAAACACACCACCCCGGGACAGGGTGAGGGACAGAGGCAGAGATGACGATAAAGACGGAAAAACCTACGGCCCAGCTGCCGTTGAATACAATTTTGGACGGTGACTGCATTGAAACAATGCTAAGCCTTCCAGAGAGCTCGGTTGATCTGATTTTCGCGGATCCACCCTACAATTTGCAGTTGAAGGGCGACCTTCATCGTCCTGACAATTCCAAGGTCGATGCGGTAGATGATGCGTGGGATCAATTTGGAAGCTTTGCCCACTACGACCGCTTCACCAAGGATTGGCTGGCCGCTGCGCGCCGCTTGCTGAAGCCCAACGGCGCCCTTTGGGTAATAGGGTCTTACCACAATGTGTTTCGGCTTGGTGCCGAGTTGCAGAACCAAGGCTATTGGATTTTGAACGACGTTGTGTGGCGCAAATCGAACCCGATGCCCAATTTCCGGGGCAAGCGCCTGACCAACGCTCACGAGACGCTGATCTGGGCGTCCAAGGGCGAGGGCTCAAAATATACTTTCAACTACGAGGCCTTGAAGGCGCTAAACGAAGGTATTCAGATGCGGTCCGATTGGGTGCTTCCAATCTGCACCGGCCACGAGCGGCTGAAGGACGCCAACGGCGACAAAGCCCACCCAACGCAGAAACCTGAATCTCTGTTGCATCGTGTTCTGCTTGGCACGACCAACCCGGGCGATGTCGTGTTGGATCCGTTCTTTGGGACGGGAACGACTGGGGCTGTGGCGAAAATGCTTGGCCGCGAGTTCATCGGGATCGAACGCGAGGCGATGTATCGCTCCGTTGCACAGAAGCGTATCGCAAAAGTACGGAAGTTCGACAAAGCTGCGCTTGAGGTCACCGCCTCGAAACGCTCAGAGCCGCGCGTGCCGTTTGGCCAACTGGTCGAGCGTGGGATGCTCCGCCCGGGTGAAGTGCTAACGTCTCCCCGCGGGCAGGCTGCGAAAGTACGCGCCGACGGGACGCTGATTGCCGACGAAATTAAAGGGTCGATCCATCAAGTAGGGGCCGCCCTGGAAGGCGCGCCAAGCTGCAATGGCTGGACGTATTGGAATTTCCGCAAGGAAGGCAAAATGGTATCGATCGACGTGCTGCGTCAGCAGATTCGATCAGAGATGAACTGAATTATTTTAAATACCGCCGGTGCCTGTGGCCGCCCACAGCACTGACCTTGGCCCCGCTTTTCTAAAGCGGGGCCCTTTTTATGCGATGCGAGCAACCACGTAGTCTGCAAGATCGCTCAACATCTCTTTGACCGGATGCTCAGGAAGGATATCCATCGCCTCTTTCGCCTTAGCCGTCCAGAAAAGAGCATCTTCCCGCGTCGCGGCCATTGTCTCGTGCTTTGCGATCAAAGCGAGCGCGTGGTCAAGATCACCGTCTTGCTGGTCGCCCTTTTCAATGGTTCGCTTCCAAAATATGCGCTCGTCGTCATCGGCCTTTGCGATGGCCTTAATCACGGGCAGCGTCAGTTTGCGTTCTCTGAAATCATCCCCGATATTTTTGCCTGTGGCGCTCGCGTCCCCGCCGTAGTCCAAAAGATCATCGGCAATCTGGAACGCGACCCCAAGGGCATCGCCATAGGTGTGTAGCGCAGTCACCTCGATCTGTGGGGCATCGGCAATAACGCCGCCTACTTCACAAGCCGCCGCAAAAAGAGCAGCGGTTTTTCCACGCACAACCTGAAGGTAGATGTCTTCTGTGGTCTCAAGATTAGCGGCAGCGGTAAGCTGCAGGACTTCACCTTCTGCAATGGTTGCGGCTGCATGCGAGAGAATACGCAGCACATCCAGCGACCCCGTTTCAGTCATCAACTGGAACGACCGCGCAAACAGGTAATCACCCACAAGGACAGAAGATTTATTGTCCCAAAGGAGGTTCGCCGTCGGCCGCCCGCGTCGTTGGGCGCTTTCGTCGACAACGTCGTCGTGAAGAAGCGTTGCGGTATGAATGAATTCGACTGTTGCCGCCAATCGCAGGTGGTTGTCGCCGTCGTAGCCAAGCATCCGTGCAGCAGCGAGGGTCAGCATAGGGCGGAGCCGCTTGCCGCCTGCTTCGATCAAATGCGCAGTCACCTCGGGGATGCGTGGCGCATGCTTTGACGCCATGCGTTCGCGGATAAGTGAATTCACGCACGCCATATCACTTTCCAAAAAGGCAGCGAGGCGTTCGTGGGGTTTCAAGGCAAAGTCAGCGTCCAGGCTCATCACAGGCTCGTCAGGTTACTCGACAAACCCGTCGGTCTGCCATTATGTCCATTCCATGAAAGAGTTATTGCGCACCAACGACCCGACTTTGATCGCCTTCGCACAAGCTCTGCTTGGAGGCGAGGATATAGACTGCTTCGAGTTCGACGTCCACACGAGCGTGCTTGAGGGCAGCATCGGCATATTGCCTCGGCGGCTGATGGTACGAACAAAGGATCATTTCCGCGCAAGCGCTGTTTTGCGTGACAACGAGATCCCGTTGGGAGAATGACCGAAACCACTGAGGACAAGTTCCTTGGCGGGTCTCTGAGCCTGTTGCAGCCCAAGACGGGCTACCGTGCCGGGGCGGATCCGGTTCTGCTCGCGTCCGCCGTGGATGCCCTGGCGACCCAAAGCGTTCTTGAACTTGGTTGCGGTGTCGGAGTTGCATTATTTTGTTTGATGCAGCGGGTCCCGGGTTTGGATGTGATAGGGATTGAGCGTCACCCCGATCTCGCCGAATTGGCCTGTGCGAATGCAGAGAAAAACGGGCTTAGGGCAACTATCGTAACCGCGGACCTTACTGACCTGCCTGCTGAGATAAGGGCGCTTTCGTTCGATCATGTGCTCGCGAACCCGCCGTTCTTCGACAGATCGCGCGGAACACCCTCGACAGAGTATACGCGAGAGGCGGGCAGGGGCGAGGCCACGCCTTTAGAGCTTTGGATTGATGTCGCAGTTCGGCGCCTTGTGCCGGGTGGGCACCTGACGCTCATTCAGCGCACAGAGCGCATCCAGGACATTCTGCGCGCGATGGATCACCGGCTTGGAAGCATCCGTATCGTGCCTTTGGTCGCCCGAGAGGGGCGTGATGCGCAGAACGTAATTGTGATTGCGCGAAAAGGCGGACGCGGCGCTGTTTCATTGGAAGCCCCATTTGTGCTGCATGACGGTTCCAGCCATGATGTTGATAGGGAAAGCTATTCACCGCAGGCAAAAAAGATCCTACGCGACGGCCTGGGCCTTTTAGATGCCAGATTAATCACTAGGTAAAGTTAATGGCGTAACAAAAGTCTCAACTTTTCGACGGGCAATGCGTGACACGGATCAAGAAACGTGATGCACTTCTAGGAGTAGACAAAAAGAGGAGTACGACTATGAACTTGGGTTCACACCTTAAGGAACTCCGAAACAAGCACGACACACTCTCTCAGGAAATTGAACAGGCGCAGCGCAGCCCGGCTTTCGAAGATATTCAGATCACGGCGCTTAAACGGCAAAAGCTAAAAATCAAAGAAGAAATCGAGCGGCTTAGCTTGTCAACGAACGCTTAAGCGATCCTCGACAGAGGCCGCTGCTACAAAACGGCGGCCTATGTCGAGGGCAAGTATTTCCGTCGTCTGGCTTCCGATCCAGTCAAGGAAAGCCTTTATATGTGGCCGTTTCTCGGCACCATTCGCGCAGATCAACCGGTAATGCGCTTGGGTCGTCAGCGACAAATCGAATGGCATGACAAGACGCCCCTCCGCGAGATCGCGCGCCGCAAGAGAGACGCGCCCCAGCATAACGCCGGTTCCGGTTAGGGCTGCATCCAACGCGTGGTCAGCTTGGCTGAAGCGCAACCCTCCGGATGGCGGCGCACCCAGCCCCGCGGCGGTAAACCATGCTGGCCATTGGATGCTGGGTTTCAGGAACGCGATGTCGTCTTGATGCAAAAGAACAGCATTTTTGAGGTCATCCGGTGTTTCAATAGTTTCCGCCAACTCTGGCGACATCATCGGCGTTACCCATTCGTGGATGATACTTCTTGTGAAGACATCCTCGTCATGGGGCATACCAAAGCGGATCGCGACATCTACATCATCACGATTGAAATCCAAAAGTCGCAGCGTGGCCGTAAACCGCAGTTCGATCTCTGGATATGCCTGGGCAAAAGCGAACATGCGCGGGGCAAGCCACTTCGCCGTAAAGGCCGGTCCCGCAGTTACGGTTATGGTCGAGTTGTCTGCAAGGCGCCGGGCCCCTCGCCAAGCAGTGGTAAGGGCTTCGAAACCGTCACGGGTTCCCGGGACAAGAAGGCGTCCTGCCTCGGTCAGGTCAACGGCGCGGTTAAGGCGACGAAACACTGGCAGGCCCAAGTGGTCTTCTAGCGACTTGATCTGAAACGAGAGCGCCGCTGGCGTAACGTTCAGCTCATCAGCAGCTTTGGCGAATGACATGTGTCGAGCCGCCGCGTCAAACGCTCGAAGGGCTGTCAAAGGAGGAAGGTGATTGCTCATGTCGCACAAGTAAAACTTAACTGAAGCTTATACAAGTCTCGTTTGTATGAGATGTTAGCGTACGCCATATACAACTCAGATAAGGAACACTGAGACAAGGAGCCAAAAGATGATCGAGACAATCAGAGACGCCCGCATGCGTGACGCCATTCGAAAAGCGCACTCCGAACGTGCCGCTGCTTTCGCAAATATCCTCGGCCGTATCTTTACCAATCGCTGAGTTTTGCATGTCATCGCGGATCGAAAAAGGGCCGCCCATTATGGGGCGGCCCTTTTCCACTTGTATGAGCTTTTGCGGCTGATGGAGTCAGGCGAAGAACTGAGCACCGTTTGCTGAGATCGTCGAGCCATTGATAAAACCTGCATCGTCAGATGCGAGGAAGACAACACAGCGCGCAATTTCTTCCGGTTCGCCAAGACGGCCAGCCGGAATTTGACTGATGATTGAGTCACGAACCTTCTCGGGGACAGCCATAACCATCTCGGTTGCGATATACCCCGGACAGATCGCATTCGCAGTTATACCAGCGCGCGCGCCTTCCTGAGCAAGCGATTTCACGATACCCAGATCGCCGGCCTTTGTTGCCGCATAGTTAACTTGAGCGAACTGACCCTTTTGGCCGTTAATCGACGAGATCACGATGACCCGACCAAACTTCCGCTCACGCATGCCCGGCCAGACCGGATGCACAGTGTTGAAAACACCGGTCAGGTTTGTGTCGATCACTTCATGCCACTGCTCGGGTGTCATTTTGTGGAAGGGTGCGTCGCGAGTAATTCCGGCATTGGCAACCACCACGTCGATTGGGCCAATATCGGCTTCAACCTGTGCGATTCCAGCTTTGGACGCCTCATAATCCGCAACATTCCACTTGTATGTCTTGATACCCGTCTCCGCTGTGAAAGCCGCGGCTTTCTCGTCGTTGCCTGCATAGGTTGCCGCAACTTCGTAGCCGTCAGCTTTTAGCGCTTTAGAGATAGCTTCCCCAATACCGCGGGTTCCGCCCGTCACCAGTGCTACACGTCCCATTTGATCTCCCTCCAATTTAGTCTTCATGCTCGACCGAAACGTCACCCTTTCTGAAATACCTCAGGGGGAATTGGTCGAAGGCCAAGAGGGGGCCGCGCCCCCTCACCACCACGCGGCCAGATCAGGCCGCGCAAATTTTCACGGACGCTCGATGCAAACTGCGACACCCATGCCGCCACCAATGCAAAGCGTTGCGAGACCTTTTTTGACATCCCGACGTTGCATCTCAAACAACAGCGTATTCAGAACCCGGGCTCCTGATGCACCGATCGGGTGGCCGATCGCAATCGCGCCGCCGTTCACGTTGACGATTGCAGGGTCCCAACCCATGTCTTTGTTCACAGCGCAGGCCTGAGCCGCAAAAGCTTCGTTTGCTTCAACAAGATCAAGGTCAGCAACGCTCCAGCCCGCTTTGTCGAGGGCCTTGCGCGACGCATAAATTGGGCCAACGCCCATAATGGATGGATCAAGGCCGGCGGTTGCGTAGGATGCAATCCGCGCAAGTGGCTGGATGCCGCGCTTTTCGGCGTTGTCCGCGCTCATCAGTAACACGCCAGCCGCACCATCGTTTAGTCCCGAGGCGTTTGCCGCAGTGACCGAACCGTCTTTTGTGAATGCCGGGCGCAGCTTCTGCATGCTCTCGATGGTCGCGCCGTGACGGATGTACTCGTCTTTGTCGACCACGATGTCGCCTTTGCGCGTCTTGATCGTGTACGCGATGACCTCATCATCAAACTTACCAGCCTTCTGGGCTGCTTCAGCTTTGTTCTGACTGGCAACGGCGAATTCGTCCTGCATCTCGCGGGTGATCTGCCATTGATTTGCAACGTTCTCAGCTGTCTGACCCATGTGATAGCCGTTGAAAGCATCCCATAGGCCGTCTTTGATCATTGTATCGATAAACTGCAGGTCACCCATTTTCTGGCCTGCGCGGATCGCTTGAGCGTGTGGGCTCATCGACATGTTTTCTTGACCGCCCGCGACAACCACGTCCGCATCGCCCAACATAATGTGCTGGGCGCCAAGAGCGACCGTGCGAAGGCCCGAGCCGCAGACCTGGTTGATCGACCAAGCCGAGCTTTCCTTTGGAAGGCCCGCATTGATGTGCGCCTGGCGGGCGGGGTTTTGACCCTGAGCCGCGGTGAGCACCTGACCAAGAATAGTTTCCGAGACTTCTGACTTGTCGATGCCTGCACGTTCGACGAGGGCCTCAATTACAGCGGCCCCCAGATCATGTGCGGGCGTATTGGCAAAGCTGCCACAGAAGCTTCCGACGGCTGTCCGTCCTGCGCTGGCGATAACGACATTGGTCATGTGTGTCTCCTCTCATGTCCGTGTTTGGCTAAAACGATTGTCCCAACCAAATTTGAGCGGACCCTATGCAGTTGCAGAAAAAACAGCAACTGCCAGAACGGCGCCTTTTGGCATACCCGCTATGCCGTTAGCGACCATAGTAGAGGCTGACGACATGTTTTGCTTCGGCAAAAAAGAGCCAGCGTTGCGCAGCTACGCCCGCAAAATGCGACACGACCGCGAGCAGGGCGAAAACGTGGTAGAACGGCAGCAGAAGCAGCACGACCGGGACAACAACAGCAAGGATTATGGAAATAATCTTAAGGGTTTGCGCGTGTTTGCGACCCACGCGAAACGCCATCTCATGTGTCAGGTAGTTTCCACCTGTATGGGGCGATTCAAACGCCCGGACGGTACCGATAGTTCCCAGTCCCGTAGCCGTCGCAAGTGACGTATCTGAAGCCGCTTCTTTGCGATCCTGATCGACCCAGGCAAAAACCTGCAAAACGCCAAGAGCCACTAATAGAGGTGTCGCAACGCTGACTTGTCCGGCCATCAGAAGGCCTCCGACAATAGCGTAGGCCATAAAGAGCACCGGAGGGGACCAGTGATTCCACCGTGGCACAGTCTTCAACTGCGTATAGATCATCGACGTCGTGAAGACCGTTAACAGTGAGAGCGCCGCGCCAATCCAACCGAGGATTGCGATGCGCGTATCGGTGAAGATGATCAAAGCAGCATAAATGCCCATGACAGCCATGGCAGCTGCTGCGGCCCAGGCTTCTCGCGAAAGCCAGCTGGATCGCCATTGTGAGAATGATTTCAGAGCGCGTTCCGGATGCCCGAGGTGGAAAGTGGCTGAGATCAATCCCCCCCCAGCCAAAGCAAAGCCGACTGCAAAGAAAATGAATGCGACCCAGCCGCTGACGTCCGGGAGCCCAAGACCAAGCATGGTCAAAAGGCCAAATCCCAGACCTGACAGCGTGGAGAACATAATGATCGACGGCGCCGGATGCATTAGCCGATCCTTTCAAGCGTTTTGTCGAGCCAACCGAGGAAGCCTGCAGCCTCCTCTGCGACGGGCTCGAGGTAAGGGGCGAGAATGTCGAATTCGGGAACTTCGTCTTTGATCCGAGGCGGCAAGTACTTGTTCACCGGGGCGGTGCCTTGTTCGGGCATCAGGTCAAATCCGCCGCGCTCGGCAACCAGTTTGGACACATCGCTTTCGGGATCCGAGAGATCGCCGAAGTGGCGGGCACCGGTAGGGCAGGTCCGTACGCAAGCAGGCTGGCGATCTTCTTCGGGCAGGTTTTCGTTATAAATCCGATCTACGCACAGCGTGCATTTCTTCATCACCTTCTCGGAAGGATCCAATTCGCGCGCGCCGTAAGGGCAGGCCCAGGCGCACAGCCCGCACCCGATACAGTCGCTTTCATTGACCAGAACGATGCCGTCTTCCACGCGCTTATAACTCGCACCAGTTGGGCAGACAGTGACGCAGGGTGCGTCCGCGCAGTGAAGACAGCTTTTTGGGAAGTGGAACAGTTGGGCTGGCCCGCCCGTGTCTGGCTCGACTTCATAGCTGTGAATTCGATTGAGGAAGCTCCCAACCGGCTCTGCTCCGTAGGCATCACTATCCGCAAGCGGCGCGCCATAGTTTTCGGTGTTCCAACCTTTGCAGGCCGTGACGCAGGCATGACAGCCGACGCATGTGTCTAGGTCGATGACCAGACCAAGCGTTTTTTCGGTATGGGTGGGAAGTGAGGTCATAAGCCCACCTTCTGTTTGACGGTTTCAGGCGCTTTGGGCACCGGGCTTTTTTGTGCCGGATGAGCCGGAAGAGATTCTTTTGGCGCAGAAACTTTTTCGATCTTCACGCGCAGATCGAACCATGCCGCCTGGCCAGTTATCGGGTCGGAATTCGCCCAGCGCAAACCGTCACCTTTAGAAGGCAACAACTCATGAATGATATGGTTCAACAGGAAGCCCTTGGTGGCTTCTGGCGCGTCCTCGTCCAGCGCCCAAGCGCCTTTGCGTTTTCCAATCGCATTCCACGTCCAGATGGTATTCTCATTCAAAGCCGCCATGTGCATGACCGGGACTGTGATTTCACCATGGGGCGAGGTGACCCGCGCCCAGTCACCCTCGGCAAAGCCGTTGGCCTCCCAAAGCTTGGTTGGCACGTAGAGCGGGTTGCGTCCATGGATTTGGCGCAGCCAGGCGTTTTGCGAGCCCCAGGAGTGGTACATCGCCATTGGGCGCTGGGTCAGAGCATGAACTGTAAAGCGTTCATCAGCGTCCGAGAACGGAGCGTACCAGATGGGAAGCGGATCCATCGTTTCGGCGTAACGCGCTTTCAGATGTTCCGGTGGCTGGCGACGATGCTTGCCTTCAGCGGCAAGCTGAAACTTGCGCAGCGGTTCGCACCAGAGTGTGAAGATGTACGGTGTGGGCGCATCAAAGATACCGGTTTTTACCGCCCAATCCTGATAGGCCATATTCCATGGCTTATAGAACTCGGCCTCTTCGGGAATGTGGCTGATCCAGAAGCTACCGTTCTCTTTGTATTTCTCGATCTGGTCCGGGTTTGGCGCACCACGGCCGTGGTCCTCGCCATCGCCGCGCCACCCGGCAAGGGGGCCGATGCCCGGTTTGCGTTCGTGGTTCTGAATATAGTCGGCGTAGTCGGCGTATTTCTGGCCGCCATCTTCGTTGGTGAAGCCAGGCAGTTCTAACATTCCGCCAAGTTCGCACAGCACGGACTGAAATCCCCGGACGTCACGGTCCGGCTCGACCACAGGCCATCGGATGGCATCTGCAGCGGCACCCGCTTCGCAAATCGGGCGGTCCAGGAGAGAAATGCAGTCGTGGCGTTCCAGGTATGTTGTATCTGGCAAGATCAGGTCGGCGTAGGCGACCATCTCGGATGAATAGGCGTCGGAGTAGATGATATTCGGGATCACATAATCGCCGTTTTCGTCCTTATCGGTCAGCATCTGCATGACGCCGGACGTATTCATCGACGAGTTCCACGCCATGTTTGCCATGTAGAGCATCAGCGTGTCGATCTTGTAGGGGTCGCCCGCATGCGCGTTCGAAATCACCATATGCATCATGCCATGAGCCGACATTGGGTTTTCCCACGAGAAGGCTTTGTCGATGCGCTTGGCTGTGTTGTCGTCGTTGATCAAAAGATCGTCCGGGCCGTGCACGAAGCCAAGGTGCGGGCCATCAAGCGGCTTGCCGGCTTGAGCGTTGGCGTGCGGTTTTGGATGCGCGGTCGCAGGCTTTGGATAAGGTGGCTTAAAACGGAAGCCGCCCGGGACTTCCACCGACCCAAGAATGATCTGCAAAAGGTGCAACGCGCGGCAGGTCTGGAAGCCGTTTGAATGAGCCGAGATACCACGCATCGCGTGAAAGGCGACGGGGCGACCGATCATCTTCTTGTGCGTTTCGCCGCGGAAATCGGTCCATTCCCGATCAAGCTCGATGGCGTCATCAAAAGCGACACGCGCAATGTCTGCTGCAATCGCACGAATGCGCTTGGCGTCTATACCGACTTTTTCTGCGATAGTCTCGGGCGCGTACTCGTCAGTGAGGTAACGTTCGGCCATATGGTGAAGAACGGGACGGTGGGTGAAGCCCGCATGGCGCCACGAGCCGGAAAGATCTGGCTGAACGCCTTTTCCGTCGAATGCGGCGGGTTTGCCGGTGCGGCGATCAACGACCAAAGCCTTCCCGGCTTCGTCGCGCAGGATCAGACCGAATTCGTCGGAGCCTTCATCACCGTTTACAAGGCAAGGTGCATCAGTGAGGCGGGCCAGGTAGTCGAGGTCGATCCGACCCGCTTTCATCAGACAATGGACGAGACTTAGGATGAAGAGGCCATCTGTGCCGGGTGTGATGCCGACCCAATCGTCCGCCACAGCATTATAGCCGGTACGGATTGGGTTCACGCCGATAACGCGCGCGCCACGCTTTTTCAGCTTTCCGATACCCATTTTGATCGGGTTGCTATCGTGATCTTCAGCGACACCGAACAACATGAAAAGCTTGGTGCGATCCCAGTCTGGTTGACCAAACTCCCAGAATGCGCCTCCCATCGTGTAGATGCCAGCAGCTGCCATATTGACCGAGCAGAAGCCGCCATGCGCTGCGTAATTAGGTGTTCCGAAGCCCTGCGCCCAGAACGAAGTAAAGCTTTGCGACTGATCCCGACCGGTAAAAAAGGCCAGCTTTTTGGGGTCGGTGTCCCGTATCGGTTTCAGCCAGGAAACGGCTGTTTCCAACGCTTCTTTCCAAGAGATTTCTTCAAATTCACCAGATCCGCGGGGCCCAACCCGTTTCATCGGCGCGCGCAGGCGCGCCGGAGACAGATGCTGCATGATCCCGGCCGACCCTTTGGCGCAAAGGACGCCTTGGTTCACCGGATGGTCTTTGTTGCCTTCGATATAGGCAACCTGACCGTCTTTCATGTGAACATTAATGCCGCAGCGACAGGCACACATGTAACAGGTCGTCTTCCGAATTTCGTCCGATACCTTCGGTGACGTGTTGAGCGATGGCTGCGGCATGATATCTCCCTTTGGTAAGTCATATCCGGCTTCTATGCCTGACGCGACTCCCATTCATCGGTTTGATTTAAAAGGCATACCGTCCAACGATTAGGTCCAACAGAATTGCGATGTTAAGTCCAGATGAGTCGCCTTGCCCGATTGGTGTGCTGGGGCTAGGGTTTCGTCAAAGGAGCTACGCCCATGAAATGCGTTTTTGTTCAGATTAGGTGCCGTCCAGGGAAGACCTATGAGGTCGCGCGCGACATCTATTTGCGCGAAATTGTCTCGGAACTATACTCGACCAGTGGCGACTTTGATCTGATGGCTAAAATCTATGTGCCAGAAGACAAAGACATCGGTGTCTATCTAAACGACGGCCTGTTGGACATTCCGAACATCGACAGATCGCTGACAACATTGACCTTTAAGGCAATTCATACTGAAGGCGCCTAAGACTTACGATGCCTGGCTGTTGCGCTCGATGTAGCCGCGCAGGTCTTCTGCTTCGTTGCGGGCGTTTCGCAAACCTTCCATTGCCGCGTTCAGTTCGGCTTCGGTTTGCGCCATTCGGTTGGAAAGCTCGGCCTCGCGTTGCTGCATATAGGTGACCGCCTGATCGCGTTCTTCCTCGGCCCGATGCAACTCCTGCGCCATCCGGTCCAAATCATCCATGTCCGAGCGCGTGACCCGTGTGATCCTACTAATCAGCCAATGCGCAAACCAACCGGCCATGAAGGCAACGAAAAGAATAGCGGCTGTGGCAAAAATGAGCTCGGTGCCATTCATTGGCTGGCATCCTCTACGGCAGCGTTGGCGCCGGTATCTTCCCCCACCGGTTCCGGCAGCACAAGGCGGAATTCGATTCGTCTGTTCGCCTCGCGTCCGACATCTGTGTCATTGTCGGCAATGGCTTGGGTTTCGCCGTAGCCTTTCGCCGTAAGATTTGATGTCAAAACGCGACGCGCCATAATCGCGTTCAAAACGGCGTCCGCGCGCGCTTGGGACAACTGCTGGTTCATCACTTCGCGTCCTTGACTATCGGTGTGTCCGCCGATCTCGATCTTCACGGTTTGACAGTCGCGCAGCAGATCGGAAATCGAGTCAATCGTGGCCATCGCATCATCTTCAATGTCTGTTGAAGACGGGGCAAAAGTGATCTTCTGCTGAGCGACTGCAGCGTTAATCTGCTCGACACATTCTTCTGGCGTCGGCAATGCCGCGAGTGGATCGAGGGCTTCAGAATACCTGACGTCCAGAGCGAAATTAGCACCCTCGGGCAGCTTCGAGGAAAGAATACGTGTGATTTCAGCGCGCGCTTCCTGTCGACCTGAAACACCTGAGATCTTGATGCTATCGGTCGTTACAATCGCGGCTCCGTTATTCAAAAGAGCAAGGGATTCCAAAGCCGCCAAAACACGGGTCGGCCATCCGGACGGCAGCGAGGTATCGGTCCGCGTTGCAGGGTAGACATTACTCGACCCGAAATGAGCGGCGGCGAAATTACGGACAGCGGTTTGCGTCAAATCATCTCCAAGGCGTCCACGCAATTGAACCAGCCCCTCGGGCGAGCGTGTGGCGACGAATTCCGGTTGCGCTCCGTCCTCGGCAATCTGGCTGTCGTTCTCAAGGCGGACTGCGCTGAGGGAAAAGACGTCCGGAAGTTCCCCTTCAAGCTCGCCAATTGCGCGATCAAATAGGACTTGCTGTGTGCCTTGCGCAGCGACAAGCGAAATGTCGGCATTGGAAAGCGTAACGGTGCCCGAGCCGATTGCATTCAGGGCGTTAATGCTGGCGGCTGCGGCCTCGGCCCACTGGGTTGATGGGGTGCCTAAACCCAGCGGGCATGCGATGTCTCCGGTCAAGCCGGCCGAAATGGCGGCTGCCAGAATGGTGTCGCGGGCTTGTTCTGTGTCCGCAGAGCAGGCATCGAACCTTGCGCCGTTCGTGTCTTTCAAAAACCGCAGCGTAAAGGGAGCGATTACCGGGCGTGGTGAGGTGATATTTAACGCCAGTGCGACGCCGGAGGGCGCATCGCGGTTTAGTTCACGTTCTATCCGGCGTTTGGCGTCCGGATCGATAGCAGCAGCCGTGATCGCCACGCGGTTAGGCGAAATAGAAACCTTGGAGCGGGGCAAAGTTTCGAGCGCATTGAGACCAAAAGTCAAAGCACGCTCCCATCCGGGCGGCGGGGCATAGTCGGCACTTTCCAGCAGATCGGTGATCTGCGCGGTGCTGGCAATGCGACGGGCGCGCTCAAGTATGGTGGCGGGATCGGATTCAGTTGGCACAAGTCCGATCAGAGAAATGCCGTTATCGTTTTTTAGGATCTCGATTGAAAAATCCGGCGCGACCAAGGCTGCAGTCGCTGTTACATCCATGCGATCGCTAATGCGGGACGCGTCTACAATCCGGCCCGCGGCTGAAAGCGCCCCGAAACGTGTGGCCTCATTCGGAGCCGTCCCAAAAAGTGCGACCTGAAGGCCATCCGTCGTGACTTCCGCCCAATCGTTCCCACTTTGCGACAGAACCAGCCCGATGTCGGTCGCAGTCTTTTGTTCAATCCGTTCCTTCGCCCAGAACGCGACGCCCAGACAACCGGCTCCCGCGATCAAGATCGCCAGAGCATGGGGCAAATAGGATTTCAAATCGATGGGTGAGGTTGCGCTCATGTCGCTTTGTTAGTCCGCTCGGCGGGGCACTGCAATCACGCGAAATACGCAACGGCAAGAAATAGCACAGGGATAAGGCCCGCGTTTCGGTTTGAGCGGAACAGCGCGAGGCATTTGGCGGGATCGTCGATGTCAAGTCGGCTGAGCTGCCACATCATGTGCCACCCGAAAGCCCAGACTCCTGCGAGCGCGATAGCCAGCTGAAGCGGGTTGACGGTTGGGGCAAGGGCAAGTACCAACCCGGCCCCTAAGAGCGAGACGGTCGCGGCCATGAACCATTTAAGCCATTTCGACGTGTTTTGGCCAAACAAGCGGGCGGTGGATTTGACGCCGATCAAGGCGTCGTCTTCGGTATCTTGATGCGCGTAAATGGTGTCGTAAAACAGCGTCCAGAAAATGCCGCCGGTATAGATCAGAACGGGCGCCCACCCAAGCGAACCAGTGGCAGCCGCCCAAGCCAAAAGCGCCCCCCAGTTGAAGGCAAGGCCCAGAAATATTTGCGGCCACCAAGTGAACCGCTTGGCGAACGGATAGATACAAACCAGAGCGAGCGACCCAAAGCCAAGCCAGATGGCTGTCCAAGAGAAAGTGAGGAGAATGCTAAAGGCAATCAATGCCTGGGCGGCCATCCACAGGGCCGCCCCTTTGACGGAGACTTGGCCAGAGGGGATAGGACGTGACCGAGTACGCGCGACCGCAGCGTCAAAATTGCGGTCGGAGATATCGTTCCAGGTGCAGCCGGCGCCGCGCATAAGCCAGGCTCCAATGCTGCAGCCAAGGGCGATCCAAAGATGCAGTGTGGTGAACCGGCCTTCTGCGAGGGCCGCCACCGCAATGCTCCAAAAACAGGGGATCAAAAGCAGCCACGTGCCAATAGGCCGGTCCGCACGGCTAAGTCGCAGATAAGGGCGTGTTGGCGCAGGAGCGATGGTATCGACCCAATTCCCCTTAACTGCGTCGGCGACCTGCCCTGTGCCTTTGGTCTCTGGCGTCCCGCCCGTCCCGGTCATATGATCTGATCCCATGAAAACTGCGAAAGTTCGTCTCTTTGTAGATCAGCCCCTGGGACAGGGGCAATCGGTTGTTCTGGAACCCAAACAGGCACATTACCTTTTTGCGGTCATGCGCCTTGGACTTGGCGATCCGGTTGCCGTTTTTAACGGTCGCGACGGAGAATTTCGCAGCGAAGTCACACATGCGGGCAAACGCGGTGGGGAACTCGTTTGTAGCATTCAAACGTCACCGCAATCCAATCCGCCCGATCTGTGGCTGATGTTTGCCCCGATCAAAAAGGCGCGCACTGATTTTATCGTCGAAAAGGCAGTCGAAATGGGCGCTGGGCGGATCGTGCCGGTGCAGACAGCGTTCACCAATTCCGAGCGTATCCGGCAGGATCGGTTGCAGGCGCATGCGGTTGAGGCGGCCGAGCAATGTGGTGCAACCTTTGTCCCCGAAGTTGCAGAACTGCAAAAACTCGACCGGCTCATGTCGAATTGGCCGGCCGAGCGACGCTTGATGTTTTGCGATGAGACGCGCGCCGGTGAAGCTGCTGGCCTCCCGGATGCTTCTGGGCCCTGGGCGATCCTGATCGGGCCGGAGGGCGGCTTTTCTGACGCCGAGCGGGCGCGGCTGGGCAAGATGGAACTGGCTTACCCCGTCGCGCTTGGGCCGCGCATCCTGCGCGCTGATACCGCAGCGGTTGCAGCATTGACGGTTTGGCAAAAAGCGCTTGGGGATTGGGGATGACAGCCCCTCATGTGCGATTGCATTTGTTCTTTGCCACCGAGAACGACCGTGCCGTGATTTTACGGCAGGGTCCGTCGACGCAGTGCCGGATGATCCTTTGGCATCGGGACACGGATACATTTAAAGATGGGCAGTGGATCAAGCAGCGTATTTATCTCGACCGGTGCGATTTGTCCCCTGATGGCCAGCATTTCATCTATTTCACGCTGAGCGGACATTGGTCCGATGAGAGTGAAGGGGCCTATTCGGTGGTTTCACGGCCGCCCTATTTTACTGCTCTGTCAGTATTTCCAGAGGGTTCGACATGGGGGGGCGGCGGGCGTTTTGTTGACGATAAAAGGTTTGTAGCGACTGGCGGGAAGGACCTTATTGGGCGGAGCAAAGGCCTTGTGCGGCTTGAGAGAAAAGAAAGCACTAAGACCAATCCAACGGGTCTTTACCGCCGTGATGGCAAGCCGGCAAAAGTATCCGACGAGCAGGCAGCGAGAGTATCCGCGCCCGTCGCGCGGTCACTGGGCGTTGCTTTGGATCGCTATGATACAATGGGCGGTAAGCTTTATCGACGCGTTGGCAATGACGTCGAGATGATCCGAGACTTTACGGAAATGGCGTTCGAGCGCGTCCGAGCACCCTATGATTGGCGGGAAGAAAGCCTCAAGTTGGAACCGTCCCTTTGGCATCCGTTGGATCGTGAGCCGCAACGATGAGCTTTATTCGTCCCCAAGCACGCCAAACCCTAATGCGTTGGCGGGAAGCTATTGTTGGGATCGCATTTGATGGTGTCGGTTTGGCAACGGTTCTTGGGCCAACACGGGCGCATCTGATTTTTGGTGTCCTGATGATGAGCCTTGGCTCAATCCTGATGTATATCGGGATACAGCGCGCGCGTTTTCGCACGCAGGGCGGCGGCGCTGGGGTTGTTGAAGTGGACGAGCGCCAGATCTCATATTTTGGCCCCCGGATTGGGGGAGCGGTTGCTCTGGAAGATCTTGTGCGGATTGCGACTGTGCCGCCGCATTCGTGGGAACTCGCCGACGCTCAGGGTAAGACGCTGACGATCCCCGTTGACGCGGAAGGGACCGAGGCGCTCTTTGACTCATTTTCCGCATTGCCCGGCTTAAGCACGTCTCGATTGGTCGATGCGGCGCGGGTTCGTCCGCTTACACGCACAACTGTGTGGGAAAAACCACTGAGGCGCTTGAGTTGACTTCACGCGCCTTTCGGGCAACTCACGCACTCTGACAACGAGCATCAAGGGGATCGCATATGTCCATTCCACAATCCGGCGGCGGGCCAATCGAGCGGCACGAGCAACTTGCTGAATACCTTGCTGCGGGCTGTAAGCCCAAAGAGGACTGGCGGATCGGAACCGAGCACGAGAAGTTCGGCTACTGCCGCGATACTTTGAAGCCACTTCCGTATGAAGGTGAGCGGTCAATCCGCGCCATGCTTGAGGGCCTGCGGGATCGCTATGGTTGGGCGCCGGTACTTGAAGGCGGTAAGATTATTGGACTTGAAAAGAACGGCGCGAATGTCTCGCTCGAGCCCGGGGGTGCGCTGGAGCTTTCCGGAGCGCCGCTGGAGACGATCCACCAGACCTGCGATGAGGTGAACGTCCATCTGGACGAAGTGCGGACCATAGCGCGGGAAATCGGTGTTCGCTTCATTGGTTTAGGTGCTGCGCCGCACTGGTCGCACGAAGAGATGCCCCTTATGCCAAAGGGCCGCTACAAGCTGATGGACAGCTATATGCAAAAGGTTGGCACCATGGGGACGTCGATGATGAGGCGGACTTGCACAGTGCAGGTGAACCTCGATTTCGGCTCGGAAGCCGACATGGTGACGAAGCTTCGTGTCGCCCTGGCATTGCAGCCGGTCGCAACGGCTTTGTTTGCGAATTCGCCGTTCTTTGAGGGTGAGTTGAATGGCCATAAGTCATGGCGTAGCCGCATCTGGCGCGACCTTGATGCGGACCGTACGGGCACGCTGCCTTTTGTTTTTGAGGATGGTTTCGGGTTCGAGCGCTATGTGGAGTATGCGCTTGATGTACCTATGTATTTTGTCTACCGCGACGGTGTTTATGTGGACGCGCTGGGCATGTCATTCCGGGACTTCATGAAGGGCGAACTGCCCGCGCTGCCGGGTGAATTGCCGAGGCTATCTGATTGGGCGGATCATCTTACAACCATCTTTCCTGAAGCGCGCTTAAAGCAGTTTATTGAGATGCGGGGCGCGGACGGCGGACCTTGGCGGCGGCTGTGTGCTTTGCCGGCTTTGTGGGTCGGGCTGTGCTATGATCAAGGGGCTTTGGACGCGGCTTGGGACTTGGTGAAGGACTGGGATGCAGAGGCGCGGGAGGCTTGGCGCGTGCAGGCGTCTGTTGGCGGGCTTGAGGCCGAAGTGAACGGGTTGAAGATGCACGATCTTGCACGGCAAGTTGTTGATATTGCGCAGCAAGGTTTGAAGGCGCGCGCGATGCCGGGAGCCGGCGGATTGCTGCCGGATGAGACGCACTTCCTCAACGCTTTGAACGACAGTCTTGAAAGCGGAGAATTGCCTGCGGACGAGTTGATCCGGCGGTATAAGACGGATTGGAACGGTGACGTGACGCGGGTCTTCGAGGAATATTCCTACTGATTTTTCAGGCGTTTGGCTGAATCGCTAAGCAACGGTCGCATCAGATGCGCCACACGCAATGCAGGAAGTCGCCAACGCCTTAAAGCGTTGGGATTATCGATGTCGGTATCGCGTCGGTGTAACGTCGGTGCGCGATGTAGCGAGGGGCGCCGGAACTATGAGATATGGTGCTGCGTTACCAAAGGGTTCCGGGATGTTAACGGATTTATGACGTTGTGCCTCTGAGGCAAAACCAAAGCGCTATTGGGACGATCGGGCACGGGTTCTGCGCGGTTCGATCCAGTCAATCAAGAGAACGGCAACGGGCATTGAAGCGGCCTGTGCTCCCAGACCCGTGAGTGGGACTGTTGGGGTGGGGTATCATTCTGGCCGCGTCGCAGCGCCCAGCGAAAGGCAAGCGCTCGGAAAGTCAGACAGGTCGGGGCACCGAGGACAGCGCCGACGACGGCCATGCCGAACAAGAATAAGACGTTTCCAGGGGTGATGTCGAATGACGCCCCGATGAGCCGAAAAACAAAGCATGGCAAAGCAACATTGAACGCAGCGACGAGCAGCGTGGTTATGAAAGCCCTGCGATTGATGGGGTGAAATCTGTCACGCTCTTCGGATATTCTGATCATTTCTGACATCGCTGAAATAGCCACTCAAAAAAAGCGGCGCTAACCGACTTTTGGAATGAAACGGGCGATGCCAGCGCCAAGCTTGATTGCGCCGTGTTGCGCCACGCGGGAGATGTCTTGCTACGCCTTGTCAAAAAGCCCCATCGTTTTGAGCGTGACGGCGATGCGGTCTTTGACATCGGTGGGTGTTTGGTCGGGTTCGGCCTCGTCCGCGACGCGCTGAAGGGCGACCACAGTGGGCGCGTATTCGCGTTCGCAGCGCGCGCCAAGCCGGCGTTCGACGGTGACCAGTTTCCAGCTTTTCAGTTCCTTGATGCCCGTGAAAACATTGGAGCGCGCCATGTTAAGCGTCTCGGCGATCTCGTCTGCGGGAGGTGGCGTGGGGCTTCGCTGCAAAAGCGCTTGGATTTGCGCGACGGACCGGTTTGTGCCCCACGTCGCGCCCATCTCTGCCCAGTGGAGAATGAAGTCCTGCATGGCGGGTGTGAGGTGCACGGTTTATCCGCTGCCAGTCATTTCTGTTTAAACTGAAATAACAGAATAGGCGGAAGAGTAAGGCGGTTTGGGTTCAGTTTAGTCGATCACGACCCCCAAAACGAAGTCGGTCACTTTGGCTTCGGTCATTTCGCAGGGCTTCAAAAGAGCCTGACCGGTCGCAAGGCGGAAGAGGTTGAAGCTGATGTAGTCGTTGCCGCCCAGTTCCTCGGCCTCAAATTTCTGGCTGCGGCCAGCCGCCATTTGCGTTTTCGTGATGCGGTAGCGGCGGCCCTGATAGGTGCCGCCGTAGCCACCCGTTGGAAGGGCGTCGAAGGTTTCGATAAATCCGGGTGTCACTCGCGGTCGACCCTTGGAATGGAGGTGGGCGAGAGGCTTTCGTCGTCGCCGGACCACGCGGCAATACCGCCGTTGTCGAGGGGGTCGGGACCGAATTGGTTGGGGCCGTCCGTTCCGGGCATAACATAGAGGATCAGGAGTGCGATCGACCCGATCACCGGGACAAGCATCAAGAGCATCCACCAGCCGGAAAGGTCGCGATCGTGCAGGCGGCGCACGGCGACGGTGATGAAGGGGATAAACATCGCAAGGTTGAAGAGTGCGGACAGCGGGCCAAAGCCACCCACGCTGAACAGCAACGCATCGACCGGAGCCAGGGCGATGGTGACCAGAACGTACAAGAGCCAGAAGTACCAATATTGCGAACGTGATGCACGGCCATCTATGGAGAAGTATTTTTCTTTGAGGCAGGTGATGACGGCTTGTTTAAAGGTCATTTGGTCACTCCGGGGCGTCTGATTGGGCTCTTTTCCGCCCGACTTTGGGTTCGGTCCCATTCAGGATGCGGGCGATGTTTTCGCGGTGACGCCACCAGACGAAGACGGCCATGACGGCCAGGACGGCGGCTTTGTCAGTGTGTCCTAGGGCAAGCGCGGCGATGGGCGTCAAGGCAGGGGCCATGATGCCTCCCAAGGATGAAATGCGGAAGATTGCGAAAGTGACGAGCCAGATCAGGCAGGCGGCCGCTCCGATGATCGCAGACAGGGCAAGTACCGTTCCAAGGAAGGTGGCGACGCCCTTGCCGCCTTTGAAGCCAAGCCAGATGGGATAAAGGTGGCCAAGGAAAGCGGCGAGGGCGGCGACTTGCGCGGCGTCTTCTCCGATTGCGGCGCGGGCGATCAGGACTGCGATGCCGCCTTTTGCGCCGTCGAGGAGGACGGTGAGGGCGGCTGCGACTTTGGACCCTGAGCGCAGGACGTTTGTGGCACCAATATTACCTGAGCCGATGCTGCGGGGGTCGGCGAGGCCGAAAATGCGGGAGACAACGATGCCGAATGGCACGGTCCCGAGGACGTAAGAGAGCGCGGCGACGAGGAGCAGGATCAAGCCGGATGTCTCGATGAGTGGCATGGGGCTTTGTGTCTCCTGCGCGCTTTGGCTTTCTCGGACATTATCTGGCGAAGGGGGCTAGGCGCAACTTAGCTTTTCGTGCGGCTATGGTTCAGGAAATACAGAGATGCCGGCAACCCATGTGCCAAGCACGCGGCCTTCCATGCGGGCTTCGTCAAACGGGGTGTTCTTCGATTTCGAGCGCAGTTTGGAACGATCCATGACGAAAGGCGCGTCGGGGTCGAAGAGAACGAGATCGGCGGGCGCTCCGGCCGAAAGGCGTCCGGTATCGAGGCCCAGACGCTGCGAGGGGGCGAGCGACAGAGCGCGCCAAAGCGTGGGCAGGTCGATGTGGCCGTTGTGAAACAGACGCATGGCGGCAGGCAGAAGCGTTTCGAGGCCGACGGCGCCGGAGGCAGCTTCGGCGAACGGCAGGCGCTTGCTTTCTTCGTCCTGTGGTGTGTGCATGGACGAGATCACGTCGATCAGGCCGGTACCGACGGCCTCGACAGCGGCAAGACGGTCGTCTTCAGACCTGAGTGGCGGTTTGACTTTGAAGAAGGTGCGGAAGTCGCCGACGTCAAGTTCGTTGAGCGTCAGGTGATGGATCGAGACACCAGCGGTGATGTTGAGGCCTGAATTGCGGGCACGCGACAGGCGGCGAAGCGCGCGGGCGGTTGTAATCTGGTCGGCGTGATAGCGCGCCTTGGTCATCTCAACGATGGCGATATCGCGGTCCAGGCCCATGCGTTCGGCCATTGGCGATACGGCAGGCAGGCCTTTGAGGGAGGCGAATTTGCCGCTGGTGGCGGCAGCGCCGGCAGAGAGAATCGGTTCTTGCGGGTGGCCAATGATGAGGGCGCCAAGCGAAGTCGCGTAGGTCATGCAGCGTGTCAGGACCTTAGTGTCGGTGACAACGCTGTCGCAATCGGTGAAAGCGACGGCGCCTGCGTCCATGAGAAAGCCGATCTCGGCCATTTCACGGCCCTGACGACCGCGGGTCAGGGCGGCCATGGGAAGAACGCGGACGGGCGAGGCCTCGTTGGCGCGGCGGCGGACGAATTCGAGGGTCTCGGGCGTGTCTATGGCGGGTGTTGTATCGGGGCGGGTGACCATGGTGGTGACACCTCCGGCGGCGGCCGCGAGGCCTGCGGAACGGAAGCTTTCCTTGTGGCGTTCGCCGGGTTCCGAAACCTTCACGCCGATGTCGACAATGCCGGGGGCAAGGCATTTGCCGTTGCAGTCAATAATCTGCGCGTCGTCCATGCCTGTCGGTCCGGCAATCTTGCCGTCGCGTATGGCGAGCGTTCCGATAGTGTCGGTTCCGGCCTGCGCGTCGATCAGGCGAGCGTTCTTAAAGAGAATTGCGGACATCCGGAGCCTTTGGGTCAGAGGACGAAGTACAAAACGAGAGCGGCAGCGATAATAAGAGCGCCGAGTGCGCCGATCCAGGATCGACCTGCCAACGGAATAGGACGCGCGTGGCCCTTTCCGGGCGGCAAATCCCCTTCGGCGCTCTTGCGGGAGGTCATTGGTGTTGCCGGGGCGGCGGCCTCCTCGGTGAAGACACCGATGAAACGCAGCGCAGGGCTCGCGTTGAGGGATTGCTCGAGGCCTTTGAATGCGGAGGTCGGGATCAGGACGATCAGTCCCTTGAGCGCGTCGAGGGCGGCGCCTTTGCCTGCAAGGTCGGCTTTTGCAATGCCATAGCCCGACATCAGGTACTGGCGCAGGCCGATACTTTCGACGGCGCTTGATGAAATGACTTCAACTTTGTCGGGGTCGAGGTCGATGTTGGTGCCCAGAAGGCGATGGACGTTCTGCGCGGTGATGTTGGACGCGTCTTCGGGGTCAAGCTCGGTGGAAAACAGCCGAACTTTGCCAAACTCAGTGGCGGCAACGTGGTTGGGATCGAAATTGGTCATATAGGGGTAACCTCCTCGCCCGTCTTGATAGCACGGATCAGGCGGTAAACGGCCGTGCCATCAATGATGCCTTCAAAGCCTTTCTGACGTGTTTGGCGGTCACCATCGCTGTCGGTGTATTGGTCAAACCCGAAGTAAATTGAGGCGAGGCCTTTGCGGTTTTCCTGTATTTCAACCTGCGTGTCGGATGTGATGGGAACCACGTCCATATTCCGTTTCCAGTAGCGCGTGGCGATATAGCCCGCGCGATTGGTAAGCGCAAAGCGCGTGTGGGTCGGCGTCATGTAGTCGTGGAGCCATGTGCCGAAAACGAGGCCTCCACCGACCGCAAGAAAGGGTATGCCGAAAGCGGTGAGAAAAATGCCAAGGCCAAAGTCCCAAATCCCGCCAAGACTGAACAGATGTCCAAGTCCCATGCCGGAAACAAAAAGCCCCGCGCCAAGGAAAGGGATCCCAAAGGCGGTCATGAAGGCGTTGCGAATCCAGTTCCATTGGCCGGACGCAGGCGCGCCTTGCCAGAGCAAGCGCTCGTCTTTTTGAAACCAGTCTTCCCAAGCATCCTGCATTCTACGCACTGACCCCCTTCGGCGCGGCGCGGGCGGTCTTCAGATTGTCAGCGAGAAGTTTCATCGCGGCCATGCGCACGGCAACGCCCATTTCGACCTGATCCTGAATAACCGAGCGGTTGATGTCGTCAGCAATCGTGCCGTCAATCTCGACTCCACGGTTCATCGGACCGGGGTGCATAACAATGGCGTCGTCTTTGGCGAATGCAAGTTTTGCAGCATCGAGGCCGAAGCGGTGGAAGTATTCGCGTTCGGACGGGATGAACGCGCCATCCATCCGTTCTTTCTGGAGACGAAGCATTATGACGACATCGGCGTCTTTCAGGCCTGCGCGCATGTCATCGTAAACCTCGACGCCCCATTCGGCAGCGCCAGCGGGCATGAGGGTTGGAGGTCCAACAAGGCGCACGCGGCTTTCCATTTTGCCCAGGAGCCAGATGTTGGAACGGGCAACGCGGCTATGGGCGATGTCACCGCAGATGGCGACGGTGAGGCGGTGCAGGCGGCCCTTAGCGCGGCGAATTGTGAGCGCGTCGAGAAGGGCTTGGGTAGGGTGCTCGTGGCGGCCATCTCCGGCGTTCAGGACGGCACAGTTTACTTTTTGCGCCAGAAGATTGACGGCGCCGCTATCGGGATGGCGCACCACGAGGAGATCGGGGTGCATAGCGTTGAGAGTGAGCGCGGTGTCGATCAGGGTTTCGCCCTTTTTGACCGAGGAAGCCTGCATATGCATGTTCATTACGTCTGCGCCGAGGCGTTTTCCGGCAAGCTCGAAGCTGGCCTGGGTACGCGTCGAGTTCTCAAAGAACATATTGATCTGGGTGAGGCCCTGAAGGGCGCTGTCATGCTTGTCGGCGCTGCGATTGAGATCGACATAGGTCTCGGCAAGGTCGAGCAGCGTTGTGATTTCGTCAGGGGCGAGGTCTTCGATCCCCAGAAGGTGGCGGGCGCGAAACGACATGGGCGGCTTCCTTCGATTTTGCGGTGTATAGGACGTCTTTTGGTCTGAGAAAAGTCGGTTTGGCAGAGTTTACCTTTCGCGGCCTTGGGCATAGCGTCGCTGCATGGGATTCTGGGAGATGAAAGCCGCGCTGGAATGGCAGATCGCCATGGGCGCCGACGAGGCAATCGCGGAAGAAGCGATTGATCGCTATGCTTTGGAAACACCTGTTGCGAAAGCGAAGGCTGCGGCAGGGCCGGACACACCGATTTCGCAGCAGATCGATGCAGTTGCCGCGGCGCAAGCTGCCGCTGACTCGGCGAGCGATCTTGCCGGGCTTGAGGCGGCGGTGGCGGCGTTTGAGCACTGCGAATTGAAGCAGGGCGCGCGTCAGCTTGTTTTTGCAGATGGGCAGGCGCAAGCACGGGTGATGATCATCGGCGAGGCGCCGGGTCGCGACGAGGATATGCAGGGCAAACCATTTGTAGGCCGAGCCGGGCAGCTACTTGATCTAATGTTCCGCCAGATCGGTCTGTCGCGGGATGCGCCGGATGCAGGCGCGGCGCTTTACATCACCAATGTGCTGCCATGGCGGCCACCGCAGAACCGTGATCCGGAACCCGCCGAGATGGCAATGATGATGCCGTTTCTGCATCGACATATCGCACTTGTTGACCCGGATATCATCGTCGCCATGGGCAATCATGCTTGCGAGGCCCTATTGGGTCGCAAAGGAATTACGCGGCTGCGTGGGGCGTGGAGTGAAGCTGTCGGCAAACCTGTTCTTCCTATGTTTCACCCGGCTTATTTGCTGCGCAGCCCGAGTGCCAAGCGAGATGCCTGGGCTGATTTACTGAGTTTGCAGGCGCGACTTCGGGAGAAATCATGAGCCGTATTGACGATACCCGCGACTTTATTGCGGTGCGGATCGCCGTTCTGACGGTCAGCGACACCCGCACCCCGCAAGAGGACCGGTCTGGCGACCTTTTGGTCGAGCGCATCGAAGGGGCAGGGCATATATTGTCGACTCGCGACATTGTGACGGACGATCGCGATCTCATCGCGGCCAAGCTTCGGATGTGGTGTGGGGACGAGACCATCGATGTGATCGTGACGACGGGGGGCACGGGTCTGACGGGGCGCGATGTGACTGTGGAAGCGCACCGCGATGTATATGAGAAGGAGATCGACGCGTTTGCCACAGTTTTCACGCATGTATCAATGGCGAAAATTGGAACAAGTGCCGTGCAATCAAGGGCTTGCGGAGGCGTTGCTGAAGGTACGTATCTGTTTGCTTTGCCGGGGTCTCCGGGGGCATTCAGGGACGCCTGGGATGAAATTTTAGCCTATCAACTCGATTTCCGCCATCAGCCCTGCAACTTCGTGGAGAT